>JBDLUB010000191.1:0-3176 GCA_039805525.1 Pseudomonadota bacterium
CTTTGCTCCCAAGGGTGCAACTACGTTCACACGCACACCGATCTGTCGCAATAGCTTCCGAATCTCGACCAAATCATCGCGATGCCGAAATCCTAAGGCGGTTGGTCCCAAAATATTGCAACTCGGCGGCAATCCGGCGGCCCGCGGTTTACGTTTCTCTCCAGGTGCTAAAACATAGTCTTTACCAAGCAAGCGCACCATTTGATAGAAAGTTTCTGCGGCGCCCCAGTTCTCTTTCTTCTGGTAGGCGGGCAATTCCAATGGCAATACCGGAACCGATAATTGCAGTGCAGCCGCTAATCCACCTGGATCATCCTGAATTAACTCAGCGGTGCACGAGGCACCCACCATGGCGGTATCGCCACCAAGATCGCGTGCCTGAAAGGTGGTGTAGGTCACTGGCGGGCGCTTGTTCATCCGCTCGATCATGGTGAAGAGTAAATCCGCATAAGTATCACCTTGCGGGGCATGCAAGACGTAATGCACGCCCTCCATTGCCGTTGCGATACGCATCGCACCAATGTGAGGAGGTCCCTCATAGGTCCAGAGCGTTAATTTCATGAGCTCTCCTAGGCCGCCAATTTGGTCCTGCGCACCAATGGCCGCGCAAAGAGTTCGGCCAAATCGGCCGCTTGATCAAACCCTTGAATCGGTGTGAACACCAATTCAATTGACCACTTGGTAGTTAGCCCCTCAGCCTCGAGTGGATTTGCCAAACCCAAGCCACAAACCACCATATCGGGGCGGTAACTACGGCAGCGATCCAATTGCTTCTCCACATCCTGCCCTTCGGATAATCTCACTTCAGCTGGTAACAAAGCCAATTCCTCGGCAAGATGTTGGCGGTGGATATAGGGCATCCCAATTTCAGTTAACTGCATACCCAGTTCGCGGTGCAAGAATCTCGCTAGAGGAATTTCCAATTGCGAGTCTGGAAAGAAAAAGATTGAGCGGCCGCTGAGTACTTGCCGTTGGCGCTCTAGCGCCAAGTTTGCTCGTTGACGTTTCGGTGCAATGACCTTCTCAACATGATTTGGGTCAATTCCAAAAGCTTTCGCTGCAGCAGCAAACCAAGTCTCTGTCCCCTCCACACCAAGTGGGAATGGAGCTGGTATCCGCTTCGCACCCATATCATCGAGCACGCGGGCGGTATCGGTGAGAAAGGGTTGCACAAGCAAGTACCGAGTATTGGGCCCTAGGCGTGGAATATCACCCGACCGCCTGGGCGGAAAGAATGCATAGGACTTAATGCCTAGCTCATTAAAGATTCGGGAGAACTGATCTTCCACAATATCGGCCAAGCAACCAACAATCAATAGATCCACTTCCCTCTGTGCTGGATGATGTTGCGCATGCTGCGGAATTTCTTTAGCAAGTGCGGCGAGGCATGCATCTTCACCTTGCGTGAAGGTGGTTTCAATTCCACTACCCGAGTAGTTGAGAATGCGCACGCGCGGTGTGTATGTTTTACTCAAACGCTCGGCGGCACGGGATAGATCGAGTTTGATCACTTCGGATGGGCACGAACCCACCAAGAAGAGCATTTTGATATCGGGTCTGCGAGTGAGGAGCTGATCAACCACGCGATCGAGTTCCTCGTTAGCATCAGCCAATCCCGCCAAGTCATGATCATCGATGATCGCCGTAGCAAAACGGGGTTCCGCAAAAATCATCACGCCTGCAGCCGATTGCACCAAGTGTGCGCAAGTTCGAGAGCCAACCACTAAGAAAAATGCATCCTGGATTTTGCGGTGCAGCCAGATGATGCCGGTTAAACCACAAAACACTTCGCGTTGACCACGCTCTTTGAGGATTTCGCGATCTAACGAGTCGCATGCATCAGTTGTGGGCTGCAAGGGGATGACGCGATTCATGCCATCACCTGCTCTGTTCGTTGACTAGACTCTTGTAAGCGAGCCTGGCGTAGTTTCCATAAAAACTGAGCGGCATTAATCACGTACGCCAAATAAGCTGATAAGGCCAATACCATCAGTGCACGGGGCTCTAAAAACCCAAACGTTAATGCGATTAGGTAAGCGGTGTGCAATGCCAAAACCAGCATGCTAAACACGTCCTCCCAATAAAAAGCGGGGGCAAAAAGATACTTACCGAATACCTCTTTCTCCCAAATGCTGCCGGTGATCATGATCGTGTAGAGAATCAAAGTCTTGATCACGATCGAGACATTGGCAGCAAACTCACCCTGCCCCGTCATTAAAAATCGAATCACGAAATACAGACTGACCAAGAAAATGACAAATTGCACAGGCGCCAAGATTCCCTGAACCAAGGTCCATTTCGAACGATCGCGTCGGATTCGCTCTTCGGGTGTATAAAGGGGGTGGATTTGACTTGCCATGTGCTTTTTTCCTTACGCAGCCTGGCTCCTATATAAATATGTAAACCTAAGTTTACGCTTTTTTATGTAGACAAATCTAGGAATAAACCCTTATATATGTCAATTTATTTTGACAGTTAAGGCTCCTAGTGGTAAACCTTAGGGAAAGTGGTCAAAAAAGGAAGGTTTTTGGCCTGAATTAGCCTATTTTTAGTTGGATTTCTAGGAAGAATTGCCTAAAAAAAGGTGCTTGGAATGCAATAAATATTGCATCGCAACATATGTACATGGCTTAGGGGTTAAGAGTGGATCAATTTAATCTACCGAGAAACGGTAATCAGGCATCAGAAGGCAAGGAAGGCCAAACATGGCAGAGAAAACCACGCTTCAATACCCAGATTTCCCAAAAGGTGGATTCGCTACCCTCCCATGAACTCAATAATCTACTGAATAAAACCATCGAGGCACAAATTATTCCCCGCCTTCTGATGCAGCACGGCAATAAGCACCCGGAACTTGATCCCGGAAGTGCTGGCGAGCCAATATCAAGTGATGAAGTGAAACACTTTGCTGAATTACTCATTCATAGCTCGAACGATATTTGCCTGGGATACATTCAAGCCATGCGCCTTGAAGGTCGAGGGTTAAATGAGATCTATCTTGATTTAATTGCACCGGCAGCTCGGCGCTTAGGCTGCTATTGGGAACTCGATGAGCAAAGTTTTACAACCGTGACCCTCGCGCTTGGTCGAGTTCAGCGCATCATGCAAGAGCTTAGCCCTGATTTTCGGAACACTGAACATGAGCAGCAAGGTCTATCTGGAAGAGCGCTATTGTT
>JBDLUB010000192.1:0-3221 GCA_039805525.1 Pseudomonadota bacterium
GAATGCGGGCGCGGTTGCTAAAACAATCAGTATCTGATCAACATTGGCAGCAATGCTTTTACTCCTAAATGCATCTGAGCGATAGAGTAAATTCTTGCGCGGTTCAATTTCAAGAATACGGGCCTGATCCGCCGAGGTGCTCTCTAAAATCAACCGATCGCCTACTGCCCCAAGGTGTTGTTTACCAGGAGCACTCACATGAATGAATGGCCCATGATGGGAACCATCGGCCTCAATCCGTTGCGCTAAGTAATGTCTGCCATACGAAGCGCTTAGAAGGGCACGAAAAGGACCCATTACCGAATATCACTCATGCAAATCGCCCATTACCGAATATCACTCATGCAAATCGCTGAAGATGCGCAATCCGCAATGGGGCGGGAGGATGCGAACTATAGAAAGCCGTGTAGATTGGATCGGGGGTGAGGGTGGAAGCATTGTCTTGATACAGCTTCACCAAGGCAGAGATCAGGGCACTTGCAGATGATTTCTGGGCTGCAAAATGATCGGCTTCGTATTCATGTTTACGCGAAGCAAGACTTCCCAGTGGCGTGAAGAAGAATCCAAATACAGGCGCCACCAGCATAAAGAGGGCAAGAGCCAGGCCGCCGTTATAACCATTGAGATCGGGGGTTACGCCTAAGCCAAAATAGAACCAGGGCTGTGAACTAACCCATCCCAAAATCGCTAGCATGACAAAACTGAGAGCAAATGAGACCAGTAAACGCTTGCGGATATGTTGACGCTTGAAATGACCCAGCTCATGCGCTAGGACCGCCTCCACCTCTAAGGGCTCTAACTTTTCAATCAGAGTATCAAAAAAGACAATGCGTTTGGCTTTGCCGATGCCCGTGAAATAAGCATTGCCATGGGCACTTCGTTTACTCCCATCCATGACAAAAAGACCTTGACTAGCAAAGTCACAGCGTTTTAAGAGTTGCTCGATTTGGGTTTTTAGTGGACCATCTTCGAGCGCCTTAAATTTGTTAAATAAGGGTGCGATTACCGTGGGAAAGAGCCATAGTAGTAGGGCGTTGAATAGTGTCCAAACTACCCATGTCCACAACCACCAATAAGTCCCACTAGTGGCCATGAGCTCGAGAACTAACCATAAGAGCGGTAAACCAAGCGCAGCCGCCAAGGCAACTCCTTTAAAGGTATCAAGCCAAAAGAGGCGTGGAGTCATGCGATTAAAGCCAAAGGCTGCTTCAATCCCAAATTGTTTTTTCCAGGTAAAGGGTAAATCCAAAAGACCAGAAATGAGGGCTAGAGAAACTAAAAGAAGGATTTGCTGGGTAATGCCTGGTCCCATTAAGTTCAATAGCGTTTGATTAAGCCACTCCAAGCCGCCCAATAAGGTAAAGCCAATCAACACAAGCGCACCAAAGGCATTTTCGAGAAGACCTAAGCGTAATTTGGCAATCGTGTAATCAGCTGCTTTTTGATGATCAGCCAAAGAAACTCGGGAAGCAAATTCATTCGGTACACTAGCGCGGTGGAGGGCGACGTGGCGTATTTGTCGCATGGCCAACCAGTGGCGCATGCCAACACTTAGCAGTAGGGCGACAATGAAGATCCAAGTAAAAGTCATGAAAGTATTATAGAGATGAGTGAACAAACAAAGCACGCTGCTAATGGAAATGATCCTCTGGTTTGGGTCGATATGGAAATGTCCGGCCTAAAGCCCGATAGCGACCGAATCTTGGAGATCGCCATGATCATCACCGATGCTCACTTGAACGTAATAGCCACAGCGCCGGTATGGGTTGTTCACCAAACGGACGAGGTGTTAGACGGCATGGATGCTTGGAACAAAGGAACCCACAGCAAATCCGGTCTGGTCGATAAAGTGAAGGCTTCCTTGCTAAGTGAGTCAGAGGTTGAGCAGCAGTGCATTGCCTTTTTAAAGCAATATGTAAAAGCGAATACTGCGCCAATGTGTGGTAACTCAATTTGCCAAGATCGACGCTTTATGGCTCGCTATATGCCTAAGCTTGAAGCTTATTTCCATTATCGAAATGTTGATGTTTCAACCGTCAAAGAGCTGTCAAAACGTTGGCAACCTAATTTGGTAAAAGGTTTTGAAAAGAAACAGGCTCATACGGCTCTGGCCGATATTATGGAATCGATTGAGGAGCTGAAGTACTACCGAGAGCACTTCTTTCGGCTACCTGCGCCAAGTAGCGATTAATTACTTCTTTTTCTTGGGCCTAAAGGCTTTGACAATGGCCTCATCGGTTTCAATGATCGGCCCACCCATCAGCTCAATGCAATAGGGTATCGCTGCAAAAATCCCATGAACTAGGACCTTGCCTTCAGGATCCCTCAAGCCCTCCAAGGTCTCTTGAATGGATTTAGGTTGGCCCGGAAGGTTAAGGATGAGAGCGCCATGGCCTTCAATTTCTCGCAGAACAGCCACCTGCCTTGACAAAATTGCGGTGGGTACAAAATGCAAACTAATTTGGCGCATTTGTTCGCCAAAGCCGGGCATCTCGCGAGTCCCCACTTCCAAGGTTGCTTCTGGGGTTACATCGCGGCGCGCCGGACCAGTACCGCCCGTCGTTAAGACAAGGTCACAGCCCATTTCATCAACAAGCTCAATTAAACTTGAGGTGATGTGTTCTATCTCATCAGGGATTAGGCGCTCATGGAAAACGAGGGGTGTGGTGATGACGCGCGAAAGCCAATTTCGTAGGCTGGGAATGCCCTCATCGACATAGACCCCTTGACTGGCTCGATCTGAAATCGAAACCAATCCAATTTTGGCTTCATTGGGAAAACGGCGTTCAAAGGGACTTGAGTGCTTCATGGTTCTATTCTAGCTATCATTGGAGGATGTTCGCATATTCACAAGATCAGTTCAGAATCATTATTGACTTTATTTTGGCAGAAGCCAAGCGAGTTGGAGCTACAGATGCCGCCGCTGAAATTTCAGAGGGCCATGGCTTATCCGTCACCGTTCGCAAAGGGGCGGTAGAAACGATTGAGCAGAGTGTTGATAAGCAAGTAGGGGTTAGTATTTATTTGGGCCAACGCCGAGGAAATGCCAGTACGAGTGACTTCTCACCCGAGTCATTACGCACCACAGTGCAAGCGGCTTTTCATATTGCTAAACATACTGCAGAAGATGATTGCGCTGGATTGGCCGATCCGGATCTGCTCGAGCACCACCCACTGAATTTGGATTTATTTCATCCATGGGAAATCGATAGTAAAAAAGC
>JBDLUB010000193.1:0-2961 GCA_039805525.1 Pseudomonadota bacterium
TATCGGAGAGTCAGTTACAACATGCCTTTCGGGAGTTCAAACCCTATTTGGGTCAGTGTCGCTTTCATAATTGCAAACACGACAATGAGCCCGATTGTGCGGTTCAAGCGGCCGTCTTGGCAGGAGTCATTGCAAGTGAACGCTTAGCGCTCTTTAAACAGCTGGTCTCAGACTCGAGGACAGCAGATATTCAGATCCAGGGGATTAGCCCAGCCAAAGAGCGATGGTCAACATCGCTAAAACCACCATACAAACGATAAGGGCTCGCCACACTAAGCCGATTGCTGAGCGCATGGATCGCTCACTGGGCTCGTGACCAATTTCGTAGATCGGCGGCTCACCAGCCTCGGCACGAGCTAGTGCCTCATCACTGGTTGGCTCCCGCAAAGGCTCTCCTAAACGAACACCTAGCGCTCCACTACCCGAAGCTAATAAAACAGCCGAGAGTGGATCGGCCCACTTACTGGTGAGGTTGCGCCATGCATAAATCGCGTCTTCAAAATTACCTACGATAGCGAAGCTAATCGCACTGAGGCGAACTGGGATC
Source organism: Pseudomonadota bacterium (assembly GCA_039805525.1). Classification (GTDB taxonomy): domain Bacteria; phylum Pseudomonadota; class Gammaproteobacteria; order Burkholderiales; family Burkholderiaceae; genus Polynucleobacter. The sequence continues at coordinate 548 of JBDLUB010000193.1, forward strand.
CAATCCAAAATATAGAAAAAATGCTTTGCCGCCTCCGATAAATTCAGACCAAAGTTCTCCCAACGCTTACTCGCCTTATCTGCGAGCCGGTACAAAACAACTCCGGCAGGGCCAATTGGTATCAAGAACCAGAAAAATACCCCAAATACATGGCGATGAGCCCCAATAATGGCTCGCTCTAGAGCAATCGCGATGATCTCACTTTCGGATAGATGCGAGGTATCAAACTCATCACCCACCCACGCTTGGAGCGCAAGCCGCGCGGCAGGAAGATCATGATTTTGAATCGCTTCATGGACCTCGGTAAATGAGTGGCTAAATTGCCGAAAACCGAAGAACAAATACACGATGATGATGTTCCAGACAAATGCTAATAATGGGTTCACGATATATGCAAATACATAGACTGCGAATACCAACACCGTTGGTAAGCCAAATCCAACCAAGCAGGCCAAACGCGCGCCCACGGGAGTTGCACCCTGCTCGGATTTGCCACCAAACTCTTTAGCAACCCAATCGAGCCATGTGGCACTCATTCTCCGAATCCAATGCGATGCGGTAACGGGCCGGTATTGCTCGGCAATGAGAGCGAAAAGAATAGAGAAAAAGGTCATGCTTTTAATAAATGATATAGATTTCGTAACATTCCAGCAGTAGCGCCCCAAATAAAGCGATCCGCATACGGAATGGCATAAAACCGTCGCGAGCCCTCATCACTATGCCACACCCGTACCTCATGATTCGCTGGGTTCATCAGAAATGGTAGAGGAACCTCAAAAACATCCGCCACTTCAAATGGATCTGGTCGATATTCTCGAGGGGGCTCAACCAGAGCAACCACGGGGGTCACCCGATAACCAGAGACAGTCAAATACTCCGGCATGGTTCCGATCACATCAATATGATCGCTGGATAAGCCGATCTCTTCCTCACTTTCGCGCAATGCAGTAGTAATGATTGATTCATCCGCATGGTCTTTTCGACCACCTGGAAAGCTAATTTGCCCGGCATGATCATGCAAATGATCGGTTCGCTGCGTTAAGAGAACATTTAAACCGTTTGGTTGCATCACCAGTGGTAGCAAAATAGCAGCCTCTGTGATCAACCCTTCTGCCTCGCGTTGCGCAATGATGTCACTGGCGATCACATGCCGATTTTCATCCGTAATTTCAGGGATCCAGGTTGGTGGGGCAGCAAAATGCTTTCGTAGGGCGTTGGCATCAAACAGATGCTCAGCCACCCGAGCTTGATCCTCGCAGCGATGGGCAATGGGCACACTTCGCGGATTAAAACCAGGTGGCGCAGCTAAGCTCTTTCTGATGGATGCAGACGAATTAACCATGCCATCATTTTAGGTGATTTAAATAAACAAAAAGGCGACCGAAGTCGCCTTGATTGCAGGTACCAGATTAATTACTCAGCGCTTTGCTCAGCAACGACCTCTTTAGCACGGGCAGTTAGCTTCTCTTTAATACGCGCGGACTTGCCGGAACGATCGCGCAAGTAATACAACTTAGCACGACGCACATCACCACGACGCTTCACTTCAATACTGGCAATCAATGGTGAGTAGGTTTGGAATGTACGCTCAACACCTTCGCCTGATGAAATCTTACGAACAATGAAACTGGAGTTAAGACCGCGATTGCGTTTAGCAATGACCACACCCTCAAATGCCTGAGCACGTTTACGAGTACCCTCAACAACATTCACACTAACAACAACAGTATCGCCAGGAGCAAAACTTGGAATCGTTTTGTTGGCAGTTAGGCGAGCAATTTCTTCTTGCTCAATCGTTTGAATCAAATTCATTTCAACTCCTTTGGCATCGTATTGACGTTAATCCCACACATAGGTGGACTCAATAGAGGATGCAGTTCAATTTTTGCCAAGCTTTTAGGGTTTAAGCGTCTTTAAAAACGCTTCGTCCTTCGGGCTCAGCAACCCATTTGCACGCGCTTTGATGATGAGATCTGGGCGGCGCTTTAACGTTAGCTCCAAAGACTGTTGCCGACGCCAATCCATTATTTTAGCGTGATGTCCGCCCAAAAGCACGTCTGGTACCGATTTATTTCCATAAACCTCCGGACGGGTGTAGTGAGGATGGTCTAAAAGACCATTCATAAAGCTATCTTGCAGCGCTGAGTCCTCATCCCCTAAAGCCCCCGGAATTAAGCGGATTACAGCATCCATGAGGATCATAGCGGGCAGTTCGCCCCCCGAAACAACAAAATCACCGATTGAGATCTCAAGATCTACTTTGTCATCAATGAAACGTTGGTCAATAGCCTCATACCGACCACAAATTAAGGTTAATTGTCGGTAATTGATGATATCTGTCGCTAACTTTTGTGAAAATGGCTCTCCTTGAGGGCTTAATAAACAAACCGGCCCGGGATTAATTCCTCGACCGC
>JBDLUB010000194.1:0-2958 GCA_039805525.1 Pseudomonadota bacterium
AACCATTATTTCGATTTGCCAACAAAAACAGTTGATTCCATTTCTTGATATTGCTTACCAAGGCTTTGCGGACGGTATCGAACAAGATGGTGCCGCCGTGCGGATGTTTGCCGATTCGGGAATGTCTTTCTTTGTCTCAAGCTCTTTCTCCAAATCATTCTCTTTATATGGTGAGCGCGTTGGCGCCTTGTCCATCGTGACGCAGAGTAAAGAAGAATCTACCCGAGTTCTTTCACAGCTCAAACGCGTGATTCGAACCAATTACTCAAACCCGCCAACCCACGGTGCCGCCATTGTGGCAACAGTTCTCAACTCACCCAAACTGCGTCAAATGTGGGAAGATGAATTAGCCCAGATGCGCGATCGAATTAAATCCATGCGGCATGGCCTAAAAGAGAAACTGGCGGCGGCTGGTGTTGCGCAAGATTTTTCATTTATTGAAGCGCAACGGGGAATGTTCTCCTACTCAGGGTTAACCTCTGATCAGGTTGCCAAGCTCCAAGAGCAGGATGGTATTTATGCTCTGTCCACAGGGCGCATTTGTGTGGCTGCTTTAAATACCAAAAATATAGATCGGGTTGCTCAGGCAATTGCCCGAGTTCTCATGTCAAAATAGAATCTTTGCTGGTTCTGGAGAGTATTCGATGCTTTATCAAATCTATGATTTCCAAAAAGCATTATTGCAACCCTTGACGGAGTGGGCCAAAACAACCGCTGAGACTTTTGTCAATCCCGCGAACCCGCTCTCCTTGGTACCAGGTGCTGAGCGTCTAGCAGCGAGTTACGAACTCTTGCACCGTCTTGGCAAGGACTACAAAAAACCTGAATTTGGAATTCGTAGTGTCAAAGCACATGGTAAAGAAGTTGTTGTCCAAGAATTTACAGCCCTAGCCAAGCCTTTTTGTAATTTGGTCCGCTTCAAGCGCTTTTCAGATGATATTGAAGTCATCTCCAAAATGAAGCAAGACCCTGTCGTTTTAATTGTTGCCCCACTCTCGGGTCACCACTCGACCCTATTGCGCGATACCGTTCGCACCATGTTGCAAGATCACAAGGTCTATATCACCGACTGGATCGATGCCAGGATGGTTCCAAATGACCAGGGTGTATTTGGTTTGGATGATTACGTCCATTACATTGAAGATTTCATTCGCCATATTGGCGCTGAAAACTTGCATGTGATATCGGTGTGCCAACCAACCGTACCAGTACTGGGGGCTGTATCTCTGATGGCTTCGCGTGGTGAGAGTACACCTCGCTCACTGGTGATGATGGGCGGCCCAATCGATGCACGCAAATCACCAACCGCAGTGAACTCTCTGGCGATGAGTAAATCGATTGAGTGGTTTGAGGCAAATACGATCCACAATGTACCGCCACCCCATCCTGGTGTCGGGCGACGAGTTTATCCGGGGTTCTTGCAGCACATGGGTTTTATTGCCATGAATCCAAGCAATCATCTGCAATCGCATTGGGACTATTTTCAAAACTTAGTACGTGGTGACGAACAAGATGCGCAAGCCCATATCCGTTTTTATGACGAATACAACGCGGTGCTGGATATGGATGCTCACTACTACTTAGATACTATTCGTACGGTCTTCAAAGACTATGCGCTACCCAATGGAACTTGGATGGTTCGCAATGAGCTTGTTAAACCTCAAGATATTCAGGAGTCGGCCTTATTGACGATCGAAGGCGAGATGGATGATATTTCTGGGAGTGGTCAAACGCGCGCGGCTCATAAATTGTGCAAAGGAATCAAAGAGTCGAGTAAAGAGCATTACGAAGTGAGCGGTGCCGGTCATTACGGTATTTTTTCTGGAAGTCGCTGGCGTAATAAGGTCTATCCCCGTATTCAACAATTTATTCGGGCTCACCACTCATCGAACCCCAGCAATCAAGACGCAAATTAAATTGCATCGGATTTAAAGTCCATGCCCTCAACTAAGCTGGCCGATCTAATCGAAGACGCCCTTCCGCAAACACAGTGTACAAAGTGCGGCTATCCTGATTGCCGCGGTTATGCAGAGGCGCTTGCCGAAGGCGAAAAACCCAATCGTTGTCCACCGGGCGGTGTCGCGGGAATTATTCGTCTTAGCCAAATCCTGAATTACCCATTGAATGAAGAAACCCGTAGCATCAATCCAGAGTGCGGGATCGAACGTCCTCGCCCTGTCGCCTGGATTGATCCACAAGCCTGTATTGGTTGCACACTATGTATCCAGGCATGCCCGGTCGATGCCATCGTTGGGGCGTCAAAACAAATGCATACCGTTCTTCCTGAATGGTGCACGGGCTGTGATTTATGCGTTGCCCCTTGCCCAGTAGATTGTATTCATATGCTGAATGTAACGGGTGAGCAAACCGGCTGGAATGCCTGGTCACCTGCTCAGGCCGATCTTGCGAGAGCTCGCTATGAGTCGCATTTAAATCGATTGGAACGTGAAGAGCGTGATCAACAGGAGCGATTAGCCACTAAAGCCAAAGCTAAATTAGCTGCATTGGATCAGGATCAAGCAAAGAATCAAGTACAAATCGATGAAATCGAACGAAAACGAGCGATTATTGCTGCAGCTATTGCACGAGTAAAGCAATCGGGCTAATCAACATCATGAATCTAGAGCAGCGCATTGCCTTTTTTGAGCAATTGAAGGCAAATAATCCAAAGCCGACTACTGAACTCGAATACAGCTCGCCATTCGAACTATTAACTGCGGTCTTACTATCTGCGCAAGCAACCGATGTATCGGTGAATAAGGGAACTCGTCGATTGTTCGCAGTCGCTAATACTCCTAAAGCCATCCTAGAACTTGGCGAAGAAGGGGTTCGTCCTTACATTCAACATATTGGACTGTATCGAACAAAAGGTAAACATTTACAGGAGACCTGTCGAATCTTGCTTGAGCGCCATGGCGGTGAGGTCCCCAGAAACCGATCAGACCTTGAGGCGCTTCC
>JBDLUB010000195.1:0-2957 GCA_039805525.1 Pseudomonadota bacterium
CGCTAGATGCAGATCGGGTGCTAAATACGTTCCCGATGGTTTCATATCGGCAATTACGGGAACGCGTTTACGAATCCGTTCAAAGTCATCAATCGTCCATTCGATTTCAGCGGCACTCGCAATTGCCAAGAAGTGCAGAACAGCATTGGTTGAACCACCTACGGCCATGATGACGCTTACCGCGTTCTCGAGGGATTTTTTAGTAATGATGTCGCGTGGCCGAATATTATTTTTGATCGCTTGAACCAGCACACGGGCTGATTCGGCTGCGCTATCGACCTTTTCTTGGTCAACGTTAGACATGGTTGAAGAATAGGGCAAGCTCATTCCCAAGGCTTCAAAGGAGGAGCTCATCGTATTGGCGGTATACATCCCACCGCAAGACCCACTACTTGGACATGCGTTTTGCTCAACGCCCTTTAGGTCTTCCTCGGTTAAGCGTCCGGAGGTAAATTCGCCAACAGCCTCAAAGGCAGAAACGATATTGAGTTCTTTGCCTTTGTAATGACCTGCTTTGATCGTACCGCCGTATACATAGATTCCAGGGACGTTGGTGCGGGCTAGCGCAATCATGCCGCCGGGCATATTTTTGTCGCAGCCACCAATGACCACAACGCCGTCTTGCCAGAGGCCATTGACGCAAACCTCAATACTGTCTGCAATCACCTCACGCGAGACGAGGGAGTATTTCATGCCCTCTGTGCCCATGCCGATGCCGTCAGAAACTGTAGGAGTGCCAAAGACTTGGGCTTTAGCCCCAGCTTTCTCCAGAGCATCGATTGCCGCATCAGCTAACTTTTGGAGACCGCTATTGCAGGGTGTAATGGTGGAATGGCCATTGGCCACGCCCACCATCGGTTTCACAAAATCTTCCTCCTTGTAGCCCATTGCGTAGTACATGGATCGATTGGGTGCGCGTGCAACCCCTTCGGTCACCATGCGTGAACGCTCATTCATGCGTTTTGGGGCTTGTTTTTGGTCTGCCATATTATTTGTCTCCGCGATTAAATTGCCATCATTTCAAAGCTGTCTTTTCCTGCTCCGCAATCAGGGCAGGCCCAATCGGCAGGGACATCATCCCATTTGGTGCCAGGTGCAATGCCATCCTCGGGGCGGCCTGCTGATTCGTCATAAATAAAGCCGCAAACAATACAAAGATAGGTTCTCATGGGGTTCTGATTCACTGATTGATATAGAAGAGGTATTTTAGGGATATCCAGCAAAATTAGCCTTATAGCTAATAGCCAGTCCAGTTATGGGGGGTTACATTGTTGATCTATAAGTAATTTCAAGGTAATGATAAGCCATGACGCGATTAACAGGCACCGTGTATCTCATCGATGATGACAACTCGATGAGGGACTCATTGGCACGCATGCTGCGTGATGTGGGTTATGCCGTACAAGACTTTGAGAGCGCCATCTCTTTTTTGCAAAATTCATTACCGGTTGCACCGGCAGTCATCATTCTTGATATGCAGATGCCGGATGTGAGCGGTCTCGATTTAATGGAGCGCTTGGAAAAGCTAGGTCGTAAAACCCCGATTGTGTTTTTGAGTGGCCAAAGTCATCCCCAGCAGATTGTCAAAGGTCTTAAAAAGGGTGCGCTGGATTTTCTGTTTAAGCCCTTCAATATTGATGAGCTCTTGCAGGCTATCGATCAAGCCCTTGATTACGACCAAAAACAACTCAAGCGTAATTTAAAGGATGGCGAGATCAAGCGTAATTTCAGTTCGCTAACACCTCGAGAAAAAGAGGTCTGTGCCTTGCTCGTGGAGGGTCTCATGAACAAAGAAATTGCTGAGTACTTAGGCACTACCGATGCCACGATTAAGGTCCATAAGGCTAGGGTGATGGAAAAAATGCAAGCCCACTCCGTGCAGGACTTGGTGAAATTCTATTTGGAGTCCAATTTAGCAAGGTAAGGATTAGCCCTAGGGTCGATAGCCAAATGTTGTTATTTGTGTCATATTCTGAATAAATTAAGCCGATACGATTGATATACAAGGCATTGATTCAATTACAAATAATTATAAAAACTATACAAAAGTGAGACGCATTTGGTGATCAATAAACGCATTCCAGATGTTCGTGGCGAAGTTCTAAAGAAAGCTCGCGAAGCCAAAGGTCTCACTGTCTCTGAGTTAGCCACAAAAGTTTGTTTTTCGGTTAAACAAATTGAACAACTTGAGAATGGCGAGAAGAGCCATTTCTATTCTTTAGCGATTAAAGCCAACGCAGCAAAACGGGTAGCCGATGAGTTGGGCGTCAGCTATGAAGATGTATTTGATTTTGGGTCTGATTTGATCGAAGCTGCGAAAGTCAATCAAGAGAGTCCAAAGGAAGCAGTAATTTCACCTTCGCCAGTAGAGGCACAAGCAAATTCTTCTGAGCCTCTTGAGAAAAAAGAATCTCAGACGAAAAGTTTTCAGCCTAAGCGTGTGGCTCCAAAAAAGACTGCAGACCAAAAGGTGGAGCAGCTCGAGCGGTTTGATGAGACTCCCAAGCCAATTCTTAAAAAGAATCGGACGCTCTACTATTTTGGTACTGCTGCAATGGTTGCTGGGATTGGAATTGTGACTCTGAATATGAACCAACCGCAGCCGGTGAAGTCGGCAGAGATCCCAAAACTGCCATCGGAAACAATTTCTGCAGAGTCAAAAAAGGAAGAAGTAGTCAGTCCGGCACCAATAGCCAACATCCCAGCGCTTGCTGCCTCAGAGGGAACGAATGGCTGCCCAGCGGAAGATGCCAGTCTAAAAAGTTACCGTATGGCTAGCGCATCAAAGCCTGGCAATATGGTGTATGTGCAAAGCCGAAGTACACAAATAATCTGCGTCAAAGATGCTAGCGGCAAGTTGGAGAAAAAGAGTCTAGAAGCGGGGGGCTCCCATACCTTTTATGGCAAATCCCCCTTTGTGGTGCTGACCTCTGGCTTAGGTCAAACGGATCTCTTTT
>JBDLUB010000196.1:0-2930 GCA_039805525.1 Pseudomonadota bacterium
AGCGGGTGAGATCCCAGAAACCTTAAAGCAAGCGGACATTGATCAACATCGCTATCCCCTGCGCAACCATGTGATTGCAACGGCACATCGCAGTCTTGAGGCTGCTGCGCAATATTGCAAAGCCCTTGGATATACTGCAATTATTCTGGGGGATACGATTACTGGTGAAGCTAAAGATGTTGGTCTTGTACATGCGGGCATTGCTCGCGAGATAGCTCATCATGCGAGTTGGGCGAAGCTCCCCGTGGCGCTGATTTCTGGTGGGGAGTGCACAGTCACTTTACCTCCTGGAACTCAAGGACGTGGCGGCCGCTGCTCTGAGTTTCTGCTTTCCTTGTTTGCAGCAACTGCTGATTTAAAAACCTTATCCGCAATTGCTGCCGATACCGATGGCATCGATGGTAGTGAAAAAAATGCAGGTGCTTGGTTCACCCCTGAAGTACGTTTGCATGCCCAAGAGAAAAATTTACGTGCCAGTCGCTTTCAACAATCGCATGATTGTTATGGTTTCTTTGCTGAACTAAATGCCCTAGTTCATACAGGCCCGACCTTAACGAATGTGAATGATTTTCGGATGATTTTGATCGACTGATTATGAATAGAACGCTTACCATCTCACGCCCAGACGATTGGCATTTGCATGTTCGAGACGGCGCTGTTCTAAATGATGTTTTGGCACATACTGCAGCTCAATTTGGGCGCGCAATCATCATGCCCAATTTGAAGCCACCGGTTACTACGGTTGATCTAGCCAAAGCCTATGAGGCTCGGATTCAGCTAGCATTAAAGCGACTAGGGATCACCCACTTCTCCCCTCTCATGACCTTATATCTCACAGACAATACGTCTGCTAGTGAGGTCAAAAAAGCCAGCGAGAATGGCATTATTGGATTTAAGTTGTACCCCGCGGGCGCGACAACGAATAGCGATGGTGGTGTAACGGATATTAAAAAGGCCTATCCTACTCTAGAGGCGATGCAGCGCCATTCGGTGCCCTTACTGATTCATGGTGAGGTTACTGAGCAAGCAATTGATATTTTTGACCGCGAAGCGGTATTTATTGATCGCATCTTAGACCCCATTCGAAAGCATTTCCCAGAACTACGTATCGTGTTTGAGCATATTACGACTAAGCAAGCGGCCCATTATGTGCGTGATGCCAATACCGATGGCAAGAACACCTTGGCTGCAACGATTACGGCTCACCATTTACTCATGAACCGAAATAGTTTGTTTACGGGTGGTATTCGTCCTCACCATTATTGCTTACCTGTCCTCAAGCGCGAGGAGCACCGAGTTGCATTAGTAGAAATGGCAACCAGCGGTAACCCACGCTTCTTCTTGGGAACGGACAGCGCTCCTCATCCAAAAGGTGAAAAGGAGAGTAGTTGTGGGTGCGCGGGATGCTATACCGCGCACAATGCACTGGGTCTCTATGCAGAGGCTTTTGATAGTGTTGGGAAACTTGATCGACTCGAGGGATTTGCAAGTCATTTTGGTGCTGACTATTACGGCTTACCTCGACATACAGAAACAATAACTCTTGTGAATCAACCCCAGACCGTACCATTTGAGTACCCCATGGGAGAGTCAATTCTTGTTCCTTTGCGTGCGGGTGAAACCATCGGCTGGTCCATTGCCCATTAATTTAGCAGTACAAATTCGTTTCCTCGTTTAGACTGTCATCGCAGAGTTAACCAGGCAATCGCTGCTTTCGTAAGAAAGGAGAGGAAAGTCCGGACTCCATAGGGCAGGGTGTTGGCTAACAGCCATCCACGGTGACGTGCGGAATAGGGCCACAGAGACGAGCGTATTCAGTTACGGTGAAACGCGGCAACCTCCACTCGGAGCAATCCCAAGTAAGCAAATGTTGACATGGCCCGTCGAGTTTGCGGGTAGGGAGCTTGAGCCTGTAGGTAACTGCAGGCCTAGAGGAATGATTGCCCCTTAATGCAAATTAGGGCGACAGAATCCGGCTTATCGGTTAACTCTGCACTACTTCAAAGCTGTAGGTAATTTCAGCCGTTTTGCCAAGCATTGCAGTGGCTGAGCAATACTTATCGTGAGACAGTGCAATCGCCCGCTCAACCTTACTGGGGTCTAAGTTCGAGCCCTTCACCAAAAAATGTAGATTTATTTTGGTGAATACCTTCGGGTCGGATTCTGCGCGCTCCGCTTTTACAGACACCTCACAGCCGCTCACAGCTTGACGAGAGCGTTGTAGGATTAAAACCACATCAAACGCCGTACAACCCCCTGCACCTGCCAGCAAGAGCTCCATCGGGCGAGGTGCTAAGTTATTCCCACCCGCTTCGGGGGCGCCGTCCATATTGAGGATATGGCCTGTGCCCGTCCGCGCCATAAAAGCCATCCCGGCGCTAGGTAACCAGTCGATTTTGCATTCCATCATATAAAAATCCTCAAATAATATTATTTCTATTTAAATAAGTACGTTGTATCAAAAATGGCCCTATAACTCTTATATAAAATATAGGGTAAACCCAAATTTTTTCTTGCAATGCACAAGGTTTAGTCCTAAAATTATTTTATTGATGTCAATTTTGATTTACTTAAAGTCGTTTTTTAAGTATCAAGTTTGCATTCTACTGATGTCTCCTCCACCCAAACATTGGTGGATTTCAACCCGGGATTGATTCCCGGGTTTTTTTTGATATATAATTCAAGGCTTTACTGAATTACCGATTCGGTCAGCGGTAATTTGTTGGACCAATTAAGGGATCTGATCTGCGAGCCTGCAAACATAAGCGGAGCCAAAGTGCGATTTCTGAGTTGGAGTGTGTTGACCAAACAATTTGAAAGTAATCATGAAAACCTTTTCCGCAAAACCGCATGAGGTAAAGCGCGAGTGGTTCGTGATTGACGCTACGGACAAAGTCCTCGGTCGTGTCGCCAGTGAAGTGGCACTCCGT
>JBDLUB010000197.1:0-2927 GCA_039805525.1 Pseudomonadota bacterium
CAAGGCGATCGCGCAGGGCGCTGCCAGCAAAAAGGTTAAGCGTAATCCCCAAATCAACAACTCTCCGGCCTGCGCAGTATCTTGAGCGGCATTTGCTTTGCTAAGACTTGGTAATAAAACAGTTCCAAGTGCGACCCCCAGAAGGGCAGTCGGAAACTCCATTAGGCGATCCGCATACGAGAGCCAAGAGACGCTACCGGTTTGCAAATGTGAGGCAATGTTCGTATTAATGATGAGGGAAATCTGTGCAACCGAGACCGCAAATACAGCCGGCACCATGAGTTTTAGGACACGGCGCGCATCTGGATTTTGCCAAGCCGATTTGATTTTTCTGGGGAGCAAGCCAATCCGAGGCAATAATCCGAGTCGCATTAAGGCTGGAATCTGAATCGCCAGCTGCAAGACACCACCGATCATGACCCCGATGCTTAAGGCGTAAATCGGTTGCTCTAAGGTGGGTGCAATAAAAAGGGCGCCACCGATTAGGGAAAGATTGAGTAGAACGGGGGTGAAGGCGGGCACCGCAAAGCGTCCAAAGGTATTGAGGATGCCGGCTGATAACGAAACCATCGAAATTAGGCCAATGTAGGGGAACATGACGCGCGTCATGAAGACGGTGGTCTCAAAGGCGGCCCCATCCTTAAGACCCGCTGCAATAATAAAAACCAGGATTGGTGCTGCGATGACCCCAATCATGACCGTGAGACTGAGGGCCCAAAACAGAATGGTGGCAATCGCGTCTATTAGCGCTCGGGTCTGATCTTTTTCTCCCCGATTGGAGATTTCTCCCAGGATTGGTACAAAAGCCTGGGAGAAAGCCCCCTCTGCGAAGAGCCGACGCAATAGATTGGGGAGTCTGAAGGCTACATTAAAGGCATCGGTCCACTCCGAGGCCCCAAAGCTTCTAGCGATCAAGGTTTCCCGAACCAATCCCGTAATGCGGGAAACCATGGTCAGGGAGCTTACCTTCGCTGCGGCAGAGAGGAGGTTCATGGCCTAATTTTCCCTTATTTGGGGGGAGGGGTGGGCATTTTGGGGTCTTTAAGGTAGAATGTCAGGTTTTCGAGATCGGATATTTGATCTCATATAACGCTAATGAATTTAGCCCCACTTTCTTTAAGGGACTGATTTCATTCTGATTATTTGTTTAGATAGGTTAATTGAATGGCTAATACCGCACAAGCTCGCAAGCGCGCTCGTCAATCTGTGAAGCTCAATGCTCACAACGCTAGTTTGCGTTCCAAACTTCGCACTTCCATTAAGGCAGTTCGCAAAGCAATTGAAGCTGGCGATAAAGATGCTGCAAAGAAAGTATTTGTTGCTGCGCAATCGACCATCGATAAGATTACCGATAAAAAGATTGCCCATAAAAATACTGCTGCTCGCCAGAAGTCACGACTATCTGCTGCGATTAAAGCAATGGCCTAATTTTTAGGCCTGTTGCGGGCCTAAGGAAGTACTGATTTTCTGACCCGCTCTCCTGTTGAGCGGGTTTTTGTTTAGTGGAGCGTTCTTTTGCACAATAAGCCGCATAACACTTCGATCGCATCATCAAGTGCTCAGTTTGCAGAGTGGGGTAATGGCCAATCACTGGCTAAGCCACAATCTCCTGGCCAACTTAGGCATTACCTGCAATTTTCGGACTTTAGTCGTGATGAGTACGAGTATCTGTTTGGTCGCGCCGCGTGGTTAAAGGAGCGGTTTAAGCGCTACGAGACCTGGCATCCATTGCACGATCGCACTCTAGCCATGATCTTCGAAAAACACTCGACCCGTACTCGCCTTTCTTTTGAAGCAGGCGTTCATCAGTTGGGTGGGCATGCGGTTTACATGAACACGCGTGATACCCAGTTAGGACGGGGTGAGCCGATCGAGGATGCTGCGCAAGTCATCTCACGGATGACTGACATCATCATGATTAGGACCTTTGAGCAAGAGACGATTGAGCGCTTTGCTGCCAACTCGCGAGTTCCTGTCATGAATGGTTTGACCAATCAATATCACCCTTGCCAAGTATTAGCCGATGTATTTACCTATGTCGAGGCACGCGGACCGATTCAGGGGAAAACGGTGGCATGGGTTGGTGATGCGAACAATATGGCGTACACCTGGATTCAGGCGGCTGAGAAACTGGATTTTGAGTTCCGCTTCTCTGCCCCCGAGGGATATCAGTTGGAACGCTCCCGCCTTCAGCCATCAGCCTTTAATCATCTCGTCGTCTGTGCTGACCCAAAGGATGCGTGTAAGGGCGCCGATTTGGTAAGCACTGATGTATGGACCAGCATGGGATATGAGGCTGAGAACGCAACGCGGATGGCAGCATTCAAGAACTGGATGGTGACCGAGCAGTTAATGGCATTAGCCCATCCTGACGCACTCTTCATGCACTGTTTGCCTGCGCATCGCGGCGAGGAGGTTAGTGCCGGAGTAATTGATGGCCCCCAGAGTGTTGTTTGGGAGGAGGCTGAAAACCGGCTGCATGTCCAAAAGGCTCTGATGGAATTCTTACTCTGTGGTCGCTTATAAAATCAATTTTCGTCATCGCAGTGATTGCTTAACTTATTGAGATCGTAAACACTATGTCTGAAATTAAAAAAGCAGTATTAGCCTATTCTGGCGGCCTTGATACCAGCGTGATTCTGAAATGGCTTCAAGATACTTATGGTTGTGAGATCGTTACCTTTACCGCCGACTTGGGGCAAGGCGAGGAGCTCGAACCTGCACGCGCTAAGGCACTCAAATTTGGAATTAAGCCCGAGCACATCTTTATTGATGATCTGCGTGAAGAGTTTGTGCGTGACTTTGTGTTTCCAATGTTTCGGGCAAACACGATTTACGAAGGTGAGTATTTGCTAGGAACATCAATTGCTCGCCCTTTAATTGCAAAACGTCAAATTGAGATTGCACGTCAGGTGGGGGCAGATGCG
>JBDLUB010000198.1:0-2926 GCA_039805525.1 Pseudomonadota bacterium
AGTGATGCGGTACGTAAGTGCCTGAGTCATGATTTAGCTTCGGCCCTCGGTAGTTCATTGCAAATCAAGTTGCTTGACCCATCCGCAATACAAGATCAAAAAAAATATCCGCTGATACAAGAATTGACCGGTCAACTTCTCGATCGCCTTGATATTGAAGTCGATCAAACACAGATTGCTGACCCGCTACTTCTATGTGCAGATCAAAACTCAGCCCCGGTTACACAAACTCTGGTCTCGCATTTACTGAAATCCAATTGCCCGGTTACCGGTCAACCCGATTGGGCCAGTGTACAAATTTATTACCAGGGTCGGCCTATCGATGAGGAAGGGCTATTGCGCTACCTGATTGGCTTTCGTCAGCTTGGTGAATTTCACGAACACTGTGTTGAAAAAATCTTTTGGGATATTAAGAGACGCTGCCAACCAGAAAAACTCTCCGTTTATGCGCGCTACACCCGACGAGGTGGTTTAGATATTAATCCGTTTCGGGCGGATTTCAATGCTGCCTGGCCCAACAATATTCGTCACGCCAGGCAGTAATACTAGAACGGAATATCGTCATCCATTGCATCAAGTGCGTTCGCGCTTGGACTAGATGAACTCTCCGCAGGCTTAGAACGACCGCCTGACGATTCCTCTCCGGAACCAGCCATTCGCGCACCGAGCATTTGCATGCTGTCAGCAATGATCTCGGTGGAATACTTTTCTTGTCCACTTTGATCCGTCCACTTTCGAGTCCGCAAGCGGCCCTCGACATAAACCTGTGAACCTTTTTTGAGATATTGACCAGCAATTTCAGCCAACTTACCGAAAAAGGCAATACGATGCCATTCGGTGTTCTCTTTCATCTCGCCTGTTTGCTTATCTTTATAGCGATCTGAAGTAGCTACTGAAATATTGGTGACAGCGTCACCACTGGGCATATACCGAGTTTCTGGGTCACGCCCAACATTACCAACGATGATGACTTTATTGACTGAAGCCATTTTGTCTCCCGAAGAAAATTAAATAAAAAGTGTGGCTAAAGCTACTTTGCGGTTTGCGACGATGGAATATCACGCATTGGCCAAGCAATTATAAGCCAGGCAATGATCAAAACGGTGCCCCCAATGAATACCGAAAGGTTGCCAAAGATCTGCATCATGAGTCCGCCGAGCGCTGCGCCGGTAAATAATCCGACAGACTGAGTCGTGTTGTAGATGCCCAATGCCGCTCCTTTTTCATCTTTGGCCCAACGCGATACCATCGAGGGTTGCAAGGCTTCGAGTAAATTAAATCCGACAAAGTAAATCAACAATGCACTGACAATGGTTGTTATGGAATGAGCTTGCAAGAAGATGATTTGTGCAATCAATAGGATGACAACAGCTGTAAGTAATACAAGCCGTAATTTCTTTTTCTTTTCTCCATAAATAATTCCAGGCAACATCAAAAAGAATGAAACAACGACCACTGGAAAGTAAATTTTCCAATGGTCATCTAAGGGCATGCCCGCATCCACGAGTAAGCGCGGCACAACCAGGAACATGGCTACTTGGGTGGCATTAAGCACAAACACTCCCACATTGAGCCGGAATAATTCAGGTCTTAGAAAAATTTGCATCAGAGGCTGATGTTCACCCCGAATTTGCTTTGGAGGACTTGGTACCAAGAGCCATGCAACCAAAAACCCAATCAAGCCCAACAGTGCCAATAACAAGAACATACCATCAAGGCCAATGGCCCGATAAATTGGCGTCGCAATCACTAATGAAAGGGCAAACGAGATGCCAATACTTCCTCCCACAATCGCCATTGCCGCAGTTCTTACTTGCTCGCGCGTTAAATCTGCTACCCAGGCAGACACTGCGGCAGAGATTGCGCCCGCCCCCATAAGTCCTCGCCCAATGGCAATCCACAACAAATCATCACGACTGGCTGCAATCAATGCGCCAGCAATAAATAAACTCAATCCCCATAAAACGACCGGCTTACGACCTACCCGATCCGAAAGAATTCCTAGGGGAATATGGAAAAAGGCCTGAACAATATTAAAAATTCCAAGGGCCAAACCGACCCATAAGGCATTCTCTCCCCCCGGTAAATCCTTGGCATGCAAGGAGAAAACGGGTAACAGCAAGAAAAGCCCCAGCATCCGCAAGCCAAAGATACCGGCAAGGGCAAGGGTTGAGCGTAGTTCGGAAGAGTTCATGGGAAAAGGCTATATTAACAAGTTACGCTAAAAAATCATGAATAACGAGATCAAAATCCGTGGGGCCCGAACCCACAACCTAAAAAATATTAATCTGGATATCCCCCGCGAAAAGCTCGTGGTGTTGACCGGCTTATCCGGTTCTGGCAAAAGCTCTTTAGCCTTCGATACGCTCTATGCCGAAGGACAGCGTCGCTATGTTGAATCACTCTCGGCCTATGCGCGCCAATTTCTGCAGTTGATGGAAAAACCTGATGTGGACGTTATCGAGGGTTTATCGCCCGCAATCTCCATCGAACAGAAGGCGACTAGCCATAACCCGCGCTCAACCGTTGGCACTGTCACCGAGATCCATGATTATTTGCGTCTACTCTTCGCACGGGCGGGCACCCCCTACTGCCCAGATCATGCCTTACCCCTTGAAGCGCAGAGTGTCTCGCAAATGGTTGATACGGTCATGGCAATGCCGGCCGATGCCAAATTGATGATCTTGGCTCCTGTGGTGAGTGAACGCAAAGGTGAGTTCGTTGATTTATTCGAAAATCTCCAAGCTCAAGGGTTTGTGCGTTTTCGCATTCGCTCCGGTGGCGGTACGAGTAATGCTGCCAAAGCCGAGATCGTTGAAGCTGATCGTCTGCCGCAACTCAAGAAAAATGATAAGCACTCGATCGAAGTGGTGGTTGATCGAATTCGCGTCAAAGAGGATATTCAACAACGGCTTGCGGAGTCCTT
>JBDLUB010000199.1:0-2907 GCA_039805525.1 Pseudomonadota bacterium
AAACCAACGCCGGACATCACGTAAAATGTTGAGGGAAATATGGGCGTAACCCTGTTTACTTATGAGGTAGAAGTCGTAGTAGAAAGAGGTAACTACGAATACAAGCCTCTAACTTGGTATGGTAAAGCCGAGTGGACACGCAATAAGCAAACCAAGATGTTCATTATAGAAAATGTACGTGACCATAATGAGGCTATGAAAAAAGCCCAAAAATACGGAAAACTAATGCCATCCTAAGTATCTGATTTATATAAGAAAAAATACAAAATTTTCAGCTTTTATTTGGTTTAACTAAATAACTATACAAATGAGACATAAAAGTTGGCACGCTGAATATGATTGTGCTGCGTAAGCTGTTGTGATGTGAGACTGGCATTTTCCCGATTCAGTAGACAGCCACTATCCTCAACTATGAGTCGAGGCGGTGATCATAAAGTGTGCCCCCTTACTTCTTCAAACTATCCCTAATTTCTCTTAGCAACACAATATCCTCAGGCGTGGGTGGCGCAGGTTTCGGTTCTTCGTCCCTTACTTTGTTGATGATCTTGACCATTTGGAAGATCACAAAGGCGAGCAGAATGAAATTGATCGAGATGGTGATGAAGTTGCCATAGGCAAAGATCGGAATACCTGCTTTTTTGAGGGCATCAAAGGTTCTTGGCACGTTATCTGGAACTGTGCCCAGAACAATGAATAGGTTGGTGAAGTCGATCCTACCTCCCAATAGGGTAGAAATTAAGGGCATGACAATGTCGTTGACCAGGGAGTCAACGATTTTCCCAAAGGCGCCCCCAATGATTACCCCGACCGCCAAATCGACCACATTGCCCCGAACAGCAAAGGCTCTAAACTCTTTCATCATCTTCGATGGCATATTTCTCTCCTCAGAAATCAGGGGTTTACTGGAAATTGACCAAAATTAAGCGATCCATTGGCTTTTTACCTTAAAATTAAGGGTTTATGCAATTCGCCCTTTAGAACCCTTTTTAGACTTTGGTACAAGGATAGACTGTAAATGAGTGATACCCCGAAAATGGACAAAGACCGTCGCACTTGGCTGATTGCGACCACTGCGGTTGGTGGTTGCGGTGCCGCTGCTGTTGCGTACCCATTCCTTGATAGTTTTCAGCCCTCTGAGCGTGCCAAAGCCGCTGGGGCACCTGTTGAAGTAGATATCTCTGGCATGAAGCCCGATGAGATTCGGACTGTGGAGTGGCGTGGTAAGCCTGTATGGATCTTGCGCCGCACCCCAGAGCAAGTGGCTCAGCTCCCTAAATTGGATGGTGAGCTTGCTGACCCTAAATCCTTGCGTGATCCTGCTGCACTGACACCGCCTTATGCGCGTAATGATCATCGCTCGATTAAACCCGAGTATTTGGTGGCTGTTGGCATTTGCTCGCATTTGGGTTGCTCGCCCACCGCAAAGTTGCAAGCCGGTCCCCAGCCATCTCTGCCAAATGATTGGCCAGGCGGATTTTTATGCCCCTGCCATGGCTCTACCTTTGATTTGGCCGGCCGTGTCTATAAGAATAAGCCTGCTCCCGATAACCTCGAGGTGCCACCCCATATGTATTTGAGTGATACCAAGATTTTGATCGGTCAAGACAAAAAGTCGTAATTTATTTATTGGTTACTGATATAGGAAATTAACCATGGCATTCCAAGAAATTAAAGTCCCCGAAAACGCCTCTGTTGCCCAGAAAGGCTTGGCATGGGTTGACTCCCGTTTTCCTCTGACAAAGCTCTTTAAAGAGCATATGAGTGAGTACTACGCTCCTAAGAACTTTAACTTCTGGTACTTCTTCGGATCATTAGCGATTGTGGTGCTGGTGATTCAGATTGTGACCGGCATTTTCTTGGTAATGAACTACAAGCCCGATGCCATGAAGGCATTTGATTCGGTTGAGTACATCATGCGTGAAGTGCCATGGGGTTGGTTGATTCGCTATATGCATTCAACCGGTGCTTCAATGTTCTTTGTGGTGGTCTACCTCCATATGTTCCGTGGCTTGATCTATGGTTCCTATCAAAAGCCGCGTGAGCTCATTTGGATCTTTGGTTGTACCATCTTCCTATTGTTGATGGCTGAAGCGTTCTTGGGCTATCTCTTGCCTTGGGGTCAAATGTCCTACTGGGGCGCCCAGGTGATTATTAATCTCTTTGCTGCCATTCCCTTAATTGGCCCAGACCTTGCTCTGTGGCTGCGTGGTGATTATGTAGTAGGCGATGCAACGCTCAATCGCTTCTTCTCCTTGCACGTGATTGCCTTACCTTTGGTATTGGTTGGTTTGGTTGCCGCACACATCATTGCTTTGCATGAAGTGGGCTCCAACAACCCAGACGGTATTGATATTAAGAACAATTTGGATGCAACGGGTAAGCCAGTCGACGGCATTCCGTTTCATCCTTACTACTCGGTACATGACATCATGGGCCTAGGCGTTTTCCTCATGATCTTTGCCGCCATTGTGTTCTTTGCCCCAGAGATGGGCGGTTACTTCTTAGAGGCGAACAACTTTATCCCAGCAGACCCTCTACAAACCCCATCACATATTGCCCCGGTGTGGTACTTCACGCCGTTTTATTCGATGTTGCGCGCGACGAC
The DNA here is from genome assembly GCA_039805525.1 of Pseudomonadota bacterium. GTDB lineage: Bacteria > Pseudomonadota > Gammaproteobacteria > Burkholderiales > Burkholderiaceae > Polynucleobacter. The sequence goes on from JBDLUB010000199.1 coordinate 2,606, forward strand.
CACTCCGTTCTTAATTCCGTTGTGGATTTTGTGTGCGGTGATTTTGGGAATGGTCATCAAGACCAACAAAGACATTCGGATTAAAGCGGTGTGCGCTGGTATTTTGGCAGCCCTTGCTGTTGGTTTCTACATCTTTGATGCCAAGTTCTGGGGCGTGGTCATTATGGGCGGCACGGTAGTAATTCTGTTCTTCTTGCCCTGGTTAGACAAATCCCCCGTACGCTCGATTCGGTATCGTCCAGACTTTCATAAGTATATTTATGGCATTTTCATTGTGAGCTTTGTGATTCTGGGCTATCTCG
>JBDLUB010000200.1:0-2902 GCA_039805525.1 Pseudomonadota bacterium
TTAGCGGCATTTCCTCTGATTGCAACGGCTCTCCTGATTGCCTTTGTGGTGGGGATTGTGATTCGTTGGCTTGGACCATCGAGCGCCGTTGGTGGTGTGATGGCGAAAATGGGTCTTAATATCGCCGGTTTGGAGTGGGTTGGTTATGTCATTGGATTTGCGATTGTGATCCTAGCCTTGCTCATTCTTGGCTTGTTGGTTGAGAAGGGTTTGCAGAAGGGATTTACCGCCATTATTAATGGTCTAGTTCGCAAGATACCCGTGGTGCGAACTGTCTATGACACCATTCATAGCTTTGTGAGTTTAGTTGCCAAGCGGGATGATGAGGAGCTCAAAACGATGCGTCCGGTCTGGGTGCATTTTGGTGGAGCAGGTGGCGTATCAGCGCTGGCCTTGCTTTCTTCACCGCAAGCTGTGATGGTAAAAGATCAGCCAAACTATGCAGTGATTGTGCCAACCGCACCAGTACCGATTGGCGGCGGCTTACTCTATGTGCCGGTTGATTGGGTAAGTCCTGCCGAGATCGGGATGGAAGAACTCACAAGTATCTACGTGTCGATGGGGCTTACATCGCCGCAGTTTATGAAGACCCATTTGGATTCAACAAAAGTAATTCCGAAGTAAGCATTTAATCTTTGCTCTTATGTCACAAACCTGTCATATATTTCTATATAATTGGAAATATGAAAAATATCGACGCCATCCAAGTTCTTCTGGCCCTAGGGCAGGAGACCCGTCTCAATATCTTCCGTCTGATTGTGCAACGCGGCGACATTGGCTTAACCCCGAGTCAGTTGATTGAGAAGTTAGGCATTCCCAATGCAACCTTGAGCTTTCATCTCAAAGAGCTAGTGAATGCCAAGCTGTTGTTGGTCGAGCGCCAAAGCCGCAACTTGATCTATCGCCCCAATCCTAATGTGATTGAGGATCTTAGGGAATTCTTACTGTATAACTGCTGCCACGGTCAGTCCTGCAGTACTCCTAAATCGAAGAAAAAGGTCTCATGCCCATGAAAAAATACAACGTACTCTTCTTGTGCACTCACAACTCCGCCCGCTCTGTTCTGGGGGAGGCCCTAGCCTCCACCCACCCCAGCGGTCTATTCGTGGGTTACTCTGCAGGCTCAACCCCGGGTACTCAAGTCAATCCTTTTGCCAGGGAGTTGGCCTTAGAGCTGGGCTATGACCAATCTAAATTACGCAGCAAGAGCTGGGATGAGTTTGGTTTACCCAATGCACCTAAGATGGATTTCATTATTACGGTCTGCGATAACGCGGCGGGTGAGGTGTGCCCCGTCTGGCCAGGCAATCCTGCTACCGCACATTGGGGATTTCCGGATCCATCCCAAGTAAGTGGTACAGATGTAGAGAAGCGCCTTGCATTTATCGAAGTGATGAACGGTCTCAAAAAACGCGTTGATTTGTTAGCCAGCATGCCGCTCGATAAACTCGATTCCATGGCTCTAAAAGAGATCCACCACAAAGCCTCATGAAGTCTTACGCGGCCGAGTTTTTCGGCACCGCATTACTGCTCGCGATTGTGGCAGGTAGCGGCATCATGGGCGAGACCCTCTCTAATGGCAATGCAGCCGTGGCTTTGCTTGGCAATAGCATCGCAACGGGAGCAGGGCTCTATGTCTTAATCGTCCTCTTGGGCCCCATCTCAGGTGCGCATTTCAATCCAGCAGTGAGCCTGATGTTTTGGAAGCTAGGGCATCTAAATCTCAACAAGTTACTTGCTTATTGGGCATGTCAGTTCAGTGGTGCGATTGCTGGTATTTGGTTAACGCATCTGATGTTTGGTCTAGTAATCTTGCAAGAGTCAACCAAGGTACGAACTGGTGTTGGTATTTGGGCTAGTGAGTTGATCTCAACCCTCGTACTTCTCTCGGTGATTCGGATTGGGGATCAAGCATCAAAAGATAAGGTGCCGATGTTGGTGGCCCTCACTGTCACCGCGGGTTACTGGTTTACCTCATCCACTTTCTTTGCCAATCCTGCGGTCGCTGTGGCCAGAAGCCTCACCAATACCTTTGTGGGCATTGCGCCTGCCGATGTGTTGGGCTTTGTCAGCGCTGAACTGATTGCTGCCCTCGTGATGGTGATGCTATTTTGTAAAGCAGGTAAGACGATTCATCAACGATAGGGCGTAATCTTATCGGCGTTGAGCACATAAGCACTACTACCAATCTCAGAATAAGATCTGCCCTCGCTCAGAATACCTTCCACCCAGATGGCATCCATGGTGCGCACCTTCGAGCCCTTGGGAGGCTTGACCAAAATAATTTGATTGGCCGGAGGCGGTGGCGAATGAATACAGGCGCCAAAGTAGGGGACTAATAAAAACTCACTGCTTTGCATCCGCTCTGCATCGAGTGGCACTACATATCCAGGAATACGAATCGCTTTGCCGATATAGACCTTGGAGGGCGGTGCGGTGTCCCAAGCCTTCTTTAGTCGAGCATAAGCCTCATCAGCCTTGGGATCGCCATCCATTAAGCTGCCGTAGCGACGCATACGGGTGACCTCCAAGATCATTTTCTTACGCCAGCCCTCAGGCATCAGATCATCCCATTCAATTTCTTTATAGGTAGTGGCCTCACTGCGAAGTGGATGCATCCCCAGCATGAAGCCCAGTAAGCTGGCACTCGATAAGCGTAAAAAGGATCGTCTCATGTGGATGGCGGATTTAACTCTTCATTGAGCGCCATTCTATAGGCTTTGATAGCGGGTATGCACGCACAGAGGAGCACCACAATCATGAGAGCTAGAAGGGAAAGTAGATCATGGGTGGTCGGAAGCCCGATACCGGTGACCACGCCCCAGGAGGTACGGAAGTAGTCGGCTGACAATAGGATCGCGATCTGTAACATCATCCAACCCAGTGCAATACCAATCAGGCT
>JBDLUB010000201.1:0-2896 GCA_039805525.1 Pseudomonadota bacterium
GCACTTTAAATCCGAAGGCTATCGCTACAGTGCTGCAGAATCAAAGCCGGATAAACCCGTATTTCGTCGTGTGGAACAAGCGAAGTAAATTCTGAAGTAAATTCACTTAGTGGGAGTGCTCATTCATTATGGCGGTTCATCGTTCCAAAACATCTCAACGGACCTCGCCCGAGACCGAGCGCTTAGTAGCCGATTCCATCTCGTTGGCGGCATCGGGTAGTCAGGTTGAAGATCGATTTTGGGAAGAGCGGTTACGAACCCGTCTTCTCAAGCTTTTGAAAAGTCATCATCAATCGGTCATTGATGCGGCGCTTGATCAAACCTTTCGGATCAATACGGTTGCCTTTGAAGTGTTAGCCGATACCGCCGAGACTCTGGCGGAGTCCATGAGTTTTGAGCATGAGGGTACGCATTGGGATGCATTATTAATTGCCATGCCGATTGTGGCTCATACTCGCTATCAAATTCCTTCGGGGCCCTTGCCCGTTTCTTTAATTGAAGCATCGGCTGGGGCATTACAGCGAGCAGTAGCTGCCGAGGGTACGCAATTTGCGATTGTGCCTTGGCTCTACAGCATTGATCAAATGCCCCATTCGCATACCCAAACGCGCACTTTACTTGAGACCCTGGCGAATGCCGCCGTATCCGGTGGTGAAATGAAACTCGAGCTGCGTGATATGTCAGAGACCATTGCTGTTCTGGCCGATCCCCGCTTCATTCTGGCGGTCATCATTGCGCCACATCAGCAAGCGATATTTCGGTGGCAAATGGATGGGCCTCAGCGCCAAGAGCGCGGTGTGGCCTTAGCAGAGTGGCAAAGTGCCATGTATGACCCACTATGTCAGCTCTTACCCGGTTGTGAGTTTGAACTCCTCTTGCCTGAGGCGTATTTCACGAATTGCCGCTTGGCGGATAAGCATGTGCGGCCCTTGAGTATTCGTGCAGCGGTGAACTTTTTAGAATCTACCCTTGGCGTGCTGCCAGCTGGCTTGTCATGTGTGGTCGGCGCCTTTGGTGAGGAGCAGGCCGATGAGTACCGCATCTCATTTAGCCTCAAGGGGTCATCGGAGATTATCTATGGGGTAATTTGGCCCTTGTACGATCGGGAAAGTGTGGCCAGTGACGCACTCAATGATGTCTCGGACGAGGAGAGTCCGATTAAACGGATCTGCGATGCTTTGCATGACGCTGGCGTAGAGGATGTATTTCGACACGCTGTCTTATTTACACCCGAGTTATGTGATGATTGTGGCGTGCCACTATTTCCCGATCGGCAGGGTGAGGTGGTTCACGCCGAGATGCCCGAAGATAGTCCTTCGCAGCAACCCTTATTTCATTGATCGGTATTGGTTACTTCTCGAGGGCGAGAAGATGCGCTTCCTTGCCTTCTTTCATGGCCACGGTCTTGCACTCGTCTGCCACCCGAACCCCCGTTTTGATATTAAACAGCATCGCTTTAGGGCCGATGACCACTAAATCAAGACCACTGTCGTGGTTCTTAAATCGCATGCTACCTGGCAAAGACTGCTCTTTCTGCATGGCATAGGATTTGGAGCGCCATTGCACCTCGAGCTTCTCGACCGGGCCACTTGTAATGAAGCGTTCGTTGTTACTGCAGGTCCAGACATGCGGCACAGTCAATGCACTTTCTTGCGCACGAACTTCATGCGCAACACCAAGCGCCATACTCACGAACAATGTTGCAAGTAATGAGCTTGGTAATTTGCGCATGCGATCTCCTATCGTTAACTTCCTCAATAAAATGATATTAACCCAAAAGATGCTTGACGCCCGCTTGTTCCTCGAGCAACTCATTTAATGTTAAGGTCATGCGCTCGCGGGAGAACGCATCAACTTCTAAGCCCTTAACGAGGGTGTATTCACCATTGGCACAGGTCACAGGGAAACCATAAATGATCTCAGCGGGGATCTCGTAATCTCCGGCGGAGGGAATGCCCATGGTGACCCATTTACCGTTGGTACCCAAGACCCAGTCGCGCACATGATCAATCGCCGCATTAGCTGCGGAGGCGGCTGACGATAAGCCGCGTGCCTCAATGATGGCAGCACCGCGTTTACCCACCGTTGGAATAAAGACATCTTTATTCCAAGCAGGATCATTAATCAGATCTTTAACCGACTGACCATTGACCGTTGCAAAGCGATAGTCGGGGTACATGGTTGGGCTGTGGTTACCCCACACAATGAGTTTCTCAATATCGGCTACTGCCTTGTTGGTCTTGCTTGCCAATTGGGAGAGGGCGCGGTTGTGATCAAGGCGCAACATGGCAGTGAAGTTCTTGGCTGGTAGGCTGGGTGCGGACTTCATCGCAATGTAGGCATTGGTATTGGCAGGGTTGCCAACGACCAATACCTTGACGGTACGCTTGGCAACTTGATCGAGAGCCTTGCCTTGTGCTGTAAAAATTTGTGCATTGGCGGAGAGTAAATCTTTACGCTCCATACCGGGACCACGTGGGCGAGCACCGACAAGCAGAGCCACATCAATGTCTTTGAAGGCGGTCATTGGATCGCTGTGTGCACTCATCCCAGCCAACAGAGGGAATGCACAGTCTTCAAGTTCCATCATGACTCCTTTGAGGGCCTTTTGTGCCTTCTCATCCGGGATCTCCAGTAACTGCAAAATGACGGGCTGATCTTTGCCCAACATATCGCCATTGGCAATACGAAACAGTAGGGAATAACCAATTTGACCTGCTGCACCAGTGACAGCGACACGCATAGGGGCTTTTGCCATTACAAACTCCGGATAAAGGGTTAATGATGAACTTGCTTACAAACCATTAGTTTACATTTACACTAGAGCCAAGTCTTTTATAAGATAAAAGAATCAAGATTAGTCACGATGCGATCCGTAGAGCAATCCGCCAGTTTT
>JBDLUB010000202.1:0-2885 GCA_039805525.1 Pseudomonadota bacterium
CTTTGGCGGAGGGAGCGATTGAAATGGATCTATTTCAATAGGTGAAATGAAGTTGAAATTAAGGAGTTGACAGCCTTCTTACTGCCCACCTAGAATCCACTTGTAATTGTAGGATTGGTATCGGGAGAGACTGTATTTACAGCGCCGAAGGAGCAACCGCCCCGGAAACTCTCAGGCAAAAGAACCGATATCACTGCAAACTCTGAAGAGCCTTTAGTTACGTCAACTAAAGCACCGCAGGAGCAAGCAAGTCTCTGACTTGCGAATCTCTCAGGTCCAAAACAGAGGGGGTGTTCATTGCGCATGGTGCCAATGAGCTTTAACCCCCGACGTATTGATTGGACCAACCATGAAATCCTTTGTCATTATTGGTGGCGGCATCACGGGCGTCACTACGGCTTACGCACTCGTTAAACGCGGCTATCGCGTCACCTTGATTGAGCGGCATCGCTATGCTGCCATGGAAACCTCTTTTGCCAACGGCGGTCAACTCTCTGCCTCAAATGCTGAGGTCTGGAACCATTGGGGTACGGTATTTAAAGGCCTCAAATGGATCTTCAAAAAAGATGCGCCACTCCTCATCAATATGAAACCCAGTTGGCATAAAGCCTCATGGTTTGCTGAATTTATGGCAGCGATCCCCAACTACAAAGCCAATACCATTCAAACGGCCAAGATGGCGATTGATGCCAGAAACCATTTGTTTAGCTGGGCAGAGCAGGAGGGTGTTGATTTTGATCTCAAAAAAGAGGGGATCTTGCACATCTATCGCGATCAAGCTGGATTTAAGCATGCCGGTGAAGTATCCAAACTCTTGGCTGCGGGAGGATTGCATCGCGAAGCTGTTACACCATCTGAGATGAAGCTGATTGAGCCCACACTCTCAGGAGAGTATTACGGGGGCTATTACACGGAAAGTGATTCCACGGGTGATATTCATAAGTTCACGGTGGGTCTTGCCAAAGCTTGTGAAAAATTGGGAGTGACATTCATTCATGATCACGAAGTGGTGCAGGTGCAATCGAATGGTGAGCGGGTTCAAGTTCAGATAAAAAGTGGTTCACAGCTTGAGCAACTGTCCTTTGACAACATCGTGGTGTGTGCTGGCATTGCTAGTCGTGATTTGGCTGCACAACTGGGCGATCGATTAAACGTCTACCCAGTCAAAGGTTATTCGATTACGGTTAATCTCAATGATGAACAAAGTCAGCAAGGTGCACCAACAGTCAGCCTTTTGGATGATGAGACCAAATTAGTGACAAGTCGTTTGGGTCTTCTTCGCTTTCGGGTTGCTGGAACTGCGGAGTTCAATGGCGAGAATCGTGATATTCGGATGGATCGGATTAAGCCGCTGGTTAGCTGGGTGGAGCAATGTTTTCCGAAGGTGAATACGCGATCGGTCGTTCCTTGGGCAGGTTTGCGTCCGATGATGCCCAATATGCTTCCAAGAGTTGGCAGGGGCAAGCTAGCGAATGTGTTTTACAACACTGGCCATGGCCATTTGGGATGGACACTATCGGCGTGCACTGCTGAGATGATTGCAGACATTATTCATGGGTCGGCACATCAGCCCCGTTTTTATCCCAAGCCATCACTTGGGAAGGTTGCTGCAGCTTGATTTATTAATTTAATTACAACCCCCGCAAATTAAATGTGGGGGTTGTGGTCTAAATGGGAGGTATCTTGAAGATACCTTTAACAAAAACATGGCATTTTTCGTTGAGTGACCGATATAGTAATTGTGCAATAACTGTGCAATCAACAAAGCACGTTAAGAATCGCCCGAAAAGGCATATAGAATTGGGATTTTTAGAGATTTGCTTTTGGAGAAAAACTGTTTGCTGAAAGTTAACAGTCCGTCGCACTACCAACTGAGCTATCAGGGAATAGTCGCTATCATAGTGAATAGATTTCCAGGATATCTTTTTTTATGAAACTCTCCAAAGCCAATCCCATCCTCATCCCTAAGGTGCTCAGTATTGCGGGCTCCGATAGTGGCGGTGGCGCAGGGATTCAAGCGGATCTGAAGGTGATTACCGCCTTAGGTGGCTTTGGTATGACAGCCATCACTGCGATTACTGCGCAGAACACAATGGGCGTAACCCGTATTCAGGATATTGATCTTGATGTGATCGAGGCCCAGATTGATGCAGTGGTAACGGATATTGGCGTCGATGTTGTCAAGATTGGTATGTTGGCAAGTCCTGCGATTGTAAAAACGGTCGCTGCCTCACTGAAGAAACACGGCGTTCGTAAGATCGTGTTGGATCCCGTCTTGCGAGCAACCTCAGGCGCCAGTTTAGGCGGCGACGATACCGCTAGCACCATGGTAAGCGAACTCTTTCCCATGGCAACGATTATTACTCCCAATCTTTATGAAGCATCCACATTGCTTGGTAGACCAATTCAGGCGGTGGAGCAGTTCAAAGGGGCTGCGGAAGAACTCTTAGCCCTTGGCCCACGGGCAGTTCTGATTAAAGGAGGTCATCTTGAGGGTGAACCTCATGAGCTGGTTGATTATTTAATCTGGCACGATCGTAAAGATGATGTGCCGGTGATCTTCCATAAAGAGTTTAGGCATCCCCGTATTCCAACGATCAATACCCACGGCACAGGTTGCTCACTTTCGAGTGCAATCGCAACCTACTTAGCCGATCGGCATGATTTAAGCCATTCAGTGGCCAAAGCGATCTCATTTGTGAGTGCAGCCATCGAAGCGGGTCAGCGTTTAGAGATTGGCAAAGGTCCTGGACCCTTGTGGCATATGCATGACTTCTATCCAACGCAACTGCCAAGCGATCAATAACTTAAAGAGTGGCGTTGAGTTTCTTGCGGGAGTGAACGGGTGGGATACGCAAGATCTCGCGATACTTTACGATAGTGCG
>JBDLUB010000203.1:0-2858 GCA_039805525.1 Pseudomonadota bacterium
GCGATCCAAGGTAGCGCCAATCTGACGTCCATCAGTAAACGCCATCGCCGCGGGGCCATCCCATGGCTCCATCATGGCGGCGTGGTATTCATAAAAGGCGCGGCGGTTCTCATCCATGAGGGTGTGTTGCTCCCAAGCCTCTGGAATCATCATCATCATGGCGTGCGCAAGTGGGTAACCAGCCATCACCAAAAGCTCAAGGCAGTTATCAAAGGAGGCGGTATCCGACTGGCCTGGATAAATCAAAGGCCATAGCTTTTGCAAATCATCGCCTAATACAGGTGAACTAATCGCGCCAGTACGCGCATTAATCCAGTTCACATTCCCCTTCACCGTATTAATCTCACCGTTATGGGCCAGCAAGCGGTATGGGTGAGCTAGTTCCCACGCTGGGAATGTATTGGTTGAGAAGCGCTGATGCACTAATGCAAGAGCAGACACTGCTTTGGGATCTTTAAGATCGCAATAATAGGCGCCTACCTGACTAGCCAATAAGAGTCCTTTGTACACAACGGTTCTGGCAGACATTGATGCCACAAAATATTCTTTACCGTGTTTGAGGTGCAAATCTTGAATTGCATGACTTGCCGTTTTACGAATCACATAGAGCTTACGCTCGAGTGCGTCGGTCGTCATGATGTCGCGACCACGCCCGATAAAAATTTGACGGATGATTGGCTCGGTTTTTTTCACGGTAGGCGACATCGGCATCGCACGATCGATCGGCACATCGCGCCAACCCAACACAATTTGCCCTTCTTGACGAACGGTACGCTCTAACTCTTGCTCGCACGCTAAGCGTGACGCATTTTCTTTTGGCAAAAAGATCATACCAACGCCGTATTCGCCAACGGGTGGCAACTCCACCCCCTGCTTTTTCATTTCGCTGCGGTACAGCTCATCAGGAATCTGTATCAATATTCCCGCGCCGTCACCCATCAGTGGGTCAGCACCCACAGCGCCCCGATGATCGAGGTTCTCCAGGATCTTTAATCCTTGAGTGATGATGTCATGGGATTTCTTGCCCTTAATATGTGCCACAAAACCAACGCCACAGGCATCGTGTTCATTTTGAGGGTCATAAAGACCTTGAGCGGACGGACGTAACTCGAGATGATTCATATTTAATCCAAATTGGTCATTCGGCAGGCAATCCCCATGGATTGCTTCAAATAAAGGCCGGGAGGGTAAATATAGGGGAATCCACTAAGGGATGCAATAGAAATTTAATGACTCTGTCCCATTTAATTAACGAGAGAAGAATGGAAATTAAATTAAATAGGGACAGACTTACTATTTTTGGGTCTTCCGCGCGGCTTCACCCGCCACTCATCTAGATTCATCTTAGGATTTTGCTTGATAAATTCAGGGCTTACCCAGGGTCTTGAGCGGATTAAATGATCAGTAATTGCCCGATCCTCGGGATGCGGCGCCCCCTCCCTCACAAAAGCCGCCCAAGCCAGTTGCCTCTCGAAAGGGGTATTCCCTAAACCCCAAAAGCTTGGGTGATCGGTTAGCCAAGTCTCACCTTTACCCCCGATATGGCTTTGGTAGCTGGTGTTTTTGCAGTCCTCAGCACGAGATTCCAGTCCGGCGCGCACCGGGTTAAGTTCAATGTAGCGCTGGACTCGTAGGGCATACATTGGATCAATCAGAGAAGAACAAAAGCGACCCTCCCAAATCGTGCCTGAAGTGCCTTGTTGTCGATTGATGTATTGCGCGTAGCGACGACCCAAGGATTGCATCGTTTTGGATAAGGAATATTCAAAACGGGGGGTGGCTAATACGTGTGCATGGTTGGGCATCAAGGCGTAAGCATGAACGGCACATCCAAACTCTTTGGCAGCATCACGTAACCAGTCAAGATAAACTCGGCAATCCGCATCATGGCTGAATATGGTTTGACGATTGTGCCCACGAACCAAAAGATGCATCGCTTGTCCAGCAATGACCAAGCGTGCTTTACGGGCCATCTTTACTTAATTAATTTGGCGAACGCCGCCCAAGGGAGCGAACTCAGGAATAATCCAATCGCCATCGTACTCAGAGACTCCCGGTGGAGGAGTGCGGTTTATCTCGGGGACGCCTCGTAAAGCCACCGACATAAAATTGATCCAAACCGGCAATGCTAGACCGCCACCTGTCTCGCGGTCACCCAAGCTTCTTGGGTTATCAAAACCAATCCAAGCAACCGCAGAGACTCGAGGGTTGTATCCGGCAAACCAAGCATCGTGTGAATCATTGGTGGTGCCCGTTTTTCCAGCGATATCGTTACGACCTAGGGCGGGCCTTGCGCGCGCTGCGGTTCCGGTCTTGGTGATCTCTTGCAACATGCTATCCATCACAAACGTCGTTCGCTCATCCAATACACGAATTGCATTTTTGCCAACGCGCACTGGGTTCGCCTGAAACAATGTTTGACCTTTTGCATCAGTGACCTTATCAATCAAATAGGGATTAACGAAATAGCCGCCATTCGCAAACACGCTGTAAGCACTCGCCATTTGTAATGGCGTGACCGAACCTGCACCAAGAGCCATCGTAAGATAAGGGGGATGCTTCTCAGGCTCAAAACCAAAGCGCTGAATAAATTCTTGGGTATACGAGGGGCCTATTTTGCGAATTACCCGAACTGATACCAAATTCTTGGACTTTGCTAATGCGGCACGTAAACGCATCATGCCGTCAAACTTGCCATCGTAGTTCTTGGGTTGCCACACTTGACTGCCAGTCTCCATTGCCCCGATCGATAATGGCGCGTCATTCACCATGGTTGAAGGGCTTAAACCCTTTTCAAGAGCTGCCGCATAAACAAAGGGTTTAAATGCCGAGCCTGGTTGACGAAACGCCTGGGTCAC
>JBDLUB010000204.1:0-2847 GCA_039805525.1 Pseudomonadota bacterium
GGAAGCGAATTAGATAGGCATAAACTAGTATCCCAACACTTATCGACATTAACCAAGCGATATCCAACAAACCCAAAAGAGACAAAATGCCAACGCCCAAAACTGCGCCGGGTAAGGCATAACCAACCGTGAGTAAGCGATTGACCCCTTGCAACGTTTTACTTTGGGTGAAGCGTGCAACATACGCCAAAAAGAGTGCGCAGAGGACAGCCAAGATAGCCGTGAATGCTGATAAGCTCAATGAATTTTTTAACCACCCCCAATAACGTGGATCAGTTGCAAGCCCCTGCTCACCAATAAGATTAAACAAAACTACCATCGGCAAAACAAATGCAAAAAATAGTGTTAATGCGCAGAATAAAAATGCGTAGAGCGCATGTAAACCGACTAAGCGTTTTGGGATCGCAGCTCGGGTATTCGTGTTGGTTAGGGCATAACGTTGCCTGGCTCGATTATGGCGCTCCCAATAAAACACAACGAGGACAAAACTGAAGAGCATGAGAGATAAATGAACCGCGGCACTCCGATCTCCAAACGACAACCAAGCCTTAAAAATGCCGGTTGCAAAGGTTTGAAGACCAAAATAGGATACCGCTCCAAAATCGGCTAATACCTCCATCAGTGCTAAAGCAACGCCGGTAAAGATCGCGGGTCTGGCCATGGGCAATACCAGCTTCATAAATGCTTCCACACTGGTATATCCTAAGGTTTCGGCAACCTCCATAAATCGTGCACTGCGATCTAAAAAGGAAGTGCGGGCTACTAAGTAGACGTAGGGATATAAGCACATGGAGAAGGTCCAAATCGCACCTCCCAAAGAACGTGGATCGGGCAAGGCCAAGGTCAAGCCGAAATTTTCCCGCAACATGGTTTGCACAGGACCAGCATGCTGCAAGAAATCCACAAACAAATATGCCATCACATAAGCAGGAACCGCAAGGGGCAGGATCAAGGCCCACTCAAAGATTGCCTTTCCTGGGAATTGATAGTTCGCTACTAGCCACGCATTACCAACGCCCAATACAAAGACACCGATACCAACCCCTAAACACAGCAGGATCGTCGTGACAATGTAATCTGTCAGCACATAGTTCCAGAGATGGGTTAGCGTGCTCTGCGCGACTATCCCATCCGTTAGGATGGGGTTAGGTTGCCCCAATAGAGCTGCCAAGATCAATCCCAGAATCGGGAGACTGAGAGCGAGGGCTAAAAGAATGGAGCTAGTGCGCATTGACTGCGGTGAAGGATCAAATAGATAGGTGGTTTGTGGTGTTTTTATGAATTTTTATGATTCAGTGAGAAAATTATATGGATGAATTCCAATCCTGCCCTAATTTCCCTTGAAAACATTGCCATTGAGTTTCCGAAGCAGGAAGGCTCAGGCTTTATTCGGGTTGTGAATGGTCTCAGTTTCCAGCTCCCCAAAGGGGACATTGCCTGTCTTTTAGGCCCCTCCGGCTGCGGCAAATCCACTGTATTACGAGCCATTTGCGGCTTTGAGCCGGTGCAAGCGGGAGAAATCAAGATTCATAGCAAAACGGTGAGCTCACCGGGTATTCGAGTTCCACCAGCAGAGCGCAAAGTTGGGATGGTTTTTCAAGACTTTGCTCTCTTTCCACACTTGAGTGTTCTTGAGAATGTCATGTTTGGACTTCGCATAGGTACAGTTGCAGAGCGTGAACGTATCGGGACGCTCTGGTTAGAGCGCGTCGCACTCGCTGATAAAGCAAGTGCTTATCCCCATGAGCTCTCTGGCGGACAACAACAACGCGTGGCCCTAGCACGTGCGATGGCCCCTGAACCCGATCTGATCTTGCTCGATGAGCCATTCTCCAACTTGGATATTGATTTACGTGAACGTCTGGCTAGTGAGATGCGCGATATCCTCAAGGCTAATGGAGTCACTGCCCTTCTCGTCACGCACGATCAATTTGAAGCGTTTGCGATTGCCGATCACATTGGGGTGATGAACGAGGGCAAGATTATTCAGTGGGATACACCCTACGACCTTTATCACCAGCCCAATACACGTTATGTGGCTGAGTTCATCGGTCGTGGTGTATTTATCAAAGGCAAAACCCAAGAAGGGGGTGCTGTTGAAATTGAACTCGGTCAGTTACAGTTAGACCCAGGTGACGAACTAAGCCCTGGAAAACAAATTGATGTGCTCTTACGCGCTGACGATATTCAGCATGATGATGAAAGTCCCATGCAAGCGGAGGTGGTGCGCAAAGCATTTCGGGGGGCTGATTTTTTATACACCCTTAAACTTAGCTCAGGCCAAGAGGTGTTTGCCTTTGTTCCGAGCCACCATAATCACGCCATTGGTGAAAAGATTGGTATTCGTTTGGGCGCTGATCACGTAGTGACATTTAGAAACTAAGCAACTACTCCGTTGGGGCTGGGTTTTGATTCGGCTTATTGCCAATTGATAAAAGGATCGCAATCCCAATTAACACCACGGCAATCCCTGCGAGCTGCAAGGCGCTCACTGGCTCATTCAGAAAATACCATCCTAAAAATGCCGTTCCTACCGGGCCAATGGTACCCGCCTGAGCGGTCAAGCTCGAGCCAATGCGATTGACGGCCATCATGATGAACAGCATGGGCATGAAGGTACAAAACAAGGCATTAACGAGAGCAAAGTAATAGACCTCGGGCTGTTGTACAAAAAGTTGATCAGCCCCCAGAACGAGGGATTGAATACAGGTTGCGACCGTGGCTGATGCACTTGCAAGCGCTACTAATCGGATACTGCCCACGCGCCCAACTAGCTCGCCAGCAAAAATTAAGTAGATTGAATAAACCACGGCTGCAAGAAATACCAAAATACTGCCCAAAACAACC
>JBDLUB010000205.1:0-2833 GCA_039805525.1 Pseudomonadota bacterium
CTTCCACATCTACGACGTCGGCCTCCAGTCGCCCAACGCGGACGCGGCGCGCCCCGTGGTGTTCGCCACGGCCCTCCTGCTGCTGCTGATCGTGGTCCTGCTCAACATGACCGCGATCGTGCTCCGGAAGCGCCTCCGGAACTGCGGACCGAGGTGGTGCGGTAGGTGCGGAAAGGGGTTCCGGCAATCACTTCTCCCGCGGTGCGGGTGAATAGGGCGTTGATCGGTGGAGTAGCGTGAAGCCTGCCCTGCAGGGCCGGGACGATGCCGTCTACAGGGTAACCCACCAGCATTTTGTCGTCGTCGGAGAGGAGGTTGCCGCCAAGGTGAACGAGGGGATGCGTCTAGTCGCTTGCTTATCTGAGAACGGTCGACTCTTAGTGTTCCCACTGGATGAGCTCAAACGATTACCGACTGGCGGCAAGGGTGTGATCTTGATGGGACTGGATGCTAAAGAGCATTTGCGTTGCGCAATTACCTTTGGCTCAGCAGGGATAAGTTACAGCGGGTCAGGACGCGCTGGTAAACCCACTGATACACTGCTTGACGCTAAAACATTGAAGGGCTTTGCTGGTAACCGTGCCCGTAAAGGTCATTTAGTGGATCCGCGACTCAAAGAAGCACGACTAAAAGCAATTCTTAACTAAGAAACTATGCCTTACAAAATCTTATTACTAGGAGCCTCTTACGGCTCTCTCTTAGCATCTAAATTACTCTATGGTGGTCATCACATTCACTTGGTGTGTTTGCCCGAAGAGGCAAAGCTCATCAATGCGGAAGGATTTAAGGTTCGCCTACCCATTCGGGGGCGTGCTGAACCGGTTTTATTGAACTCACAACAATTGCCAGGCTCAGTGAGTGCCGGACCCGCAGAAACAGTCGACGTTAGCCAATACGATTTGGTGGGACTATGTATGCAAGAGCCTCAATATCGCTCACCCGGTGTGCGTGAGCTGATGGCAGCGATCGGTCGTTCTGGAATACCGTGTATGTCGATTATGAACATGCCGCCATTGCCATACATGAAGCGTATTCCTGGACTGGATTACCAGGCGCTAGAGGCTGCTTATACCGACGCACGTGTGTGGGATACCTTTGATCCAAACAACGTTACATTAAATAGCCCCGATCCTCAGGCGATCCGCCCACCAGGCGAACCAGCCAATGTTCTGCAGGTGACCTTACCAACGAACTTCAAATGCGCCACCTTTAGTAATGACGCGTACAACCAAATCTTGCGTCAGCTTGAAACCGATGTGAGCAATGCGCGTTTTGCAACACCAGAGGGACCCATTGAACTACCCGTTAAATTGAAGGTACATGATTCTTTATTTGTGCCCTTAGCGAAGTGGGCGATGTTGTTAGCAGGTAATTACCGTTGCGTGACTGCCGATGGCATGCGCAATACTCAGGATGCTGTTCACGCCAACCTTGATGAATCCAAATCGGTCTATAACTTTGTGGTCGATTTGTGTATCAAATTAGGTTCCAACCCAGCTGACTTGGTCCCCTTTGAGAAGTATGCCGCTGCAGCCCAGTCACTCTCAAGGCCTGCATCTGCAGCGCGTGCTTTACAGAATGGCGCCCCTTACATTGAGCGCGCTGATAAGTTGGTGCAACTCATTGCTAGATCAAAGGGCATGAGTCATCCAGCAATTGATGCTCAGGTAGCGCTGGTGGATCGCCGCCTAGAGGCCAATCGTCAGAAGCTCTCGACCTAGCAAGCTTCAGATATAAGCCAACCAACGCCCCATCCCAATGACACTCGCCCAACCGGTGAGTGAGAGAAGGGCTTGTAATTTACTAATGCCATTGGTTACTGTGCGCATGCGCAAAATCATGGCATTGGCGAGTAATAAGAAGATAAGGCACATCTTCAGAATAAATAAGCGCGAACCAATGAGCTCAGAGGCTTGAGTAATAAACAGGAGCGATCCAGTGAGAACCGCTAGGCCAAACCCGACGAATGCCACTGAGATTCCCAAACGAGATAGATCCGACATGCTGAGTTTGGTGCCAAATCCCAAGACTCGTAAATCCATGATGACCACACTTCCAAAGAGCATGCCGATGCCCCAGATGTGCATGGTCTCAACCGTAGGGTAGAGCCACGTCGAGTACTTCATGGCCTGGGCTAGCCATAAGCCCTCTAAGGCCATGATGGGGCTAGTCATTAACGCAATTCAACGGTTTTAGCACCAGCAGTGATGCGCTCAGCGCGCAGCTCATCGGGTTGGCTGCGATTGATATAGCCCTCAACCGTGACTTGCGAACCGTTAGCAATATCACTCTTGCTCAAGCCCCGGTTTTCCATCCGAAAGGGTGGGGCAAGTACGATGGTCCACGACTTACCATCGGCATTTAGTTTAATTACTCCATGCGGATGCTCATAGCCACTTTGAGTAATCGTGCCAGTGAGCTTAACGGTCTTGGTCTGATCATATTCAGACCAGCCGTGATGGGCATGGGCAAGACCAAGATTTAATAATAAGCAGCTCAGAATGATTCGTTTAATGACTGTAATCATATTCACCTCGTTCGGATAATTCATTGTATGGTGAGATGGCGCGCATCACAATGATTGATAGCGCTTGGCGGCCTTTAGAAGTTCCTCGGCAACACGTTTACGCAAACTAGCAGGTGCCAAGACCTCTACGCCATCGCCATGCTTCATGATTTCCATCACGAGCTCGGGATCTTGGTTGTAATCAAACTCAAGGAGATAGTTACCTTCTTTATCGAAGCTGCTCACTTGCTGGCCGTGCCAGGTCTCTGCGGCAACCCAGCGGGCTTTCTCAGGCGTAAATAGGAGTTTGGCGCGTTGCGTCGCTTT
>JBDLUB010000206.1:0-2831 GCA_039805525.1 Pseudomonadota bacterium
AGAGAATCGACTCTGGATGAAATTGAACACCCTCCACGCATAACTCCTTATGACGCACGCCCATGATCTCGCCATCAGCGGTTTGCGCGGTGATGGTTAAGCAACTGGGTAGATTCTCTCGGTTAATGGCAAGCGAGTGGTAGCGCGTAACTCGAAATGATTTTGGGAGATGATTAAAGACGCCTTCGTCGGTATGAGTGATCTCATCTGTCTTGCCGTGCATCACTTTCTTCGCGCGGATCACCTCACCTCCAAAAGCCTCGCCAATCGCTTGATGCCCAAGGCATACGCCCAGAATCGGAATCTTGCCGGCATAGGTCTTGATGGTATCAACTGAGATCCCTGCTTCCTTTGGGCTGCAAGGTCCCGGGGAGATACAAATCCGATCCGGATTAATTTTGGCAATATCCGCAACGCTGATTTCATCATTACGTACGACTTTCACGTCTTCGCCAAGCTCTGCGAAGTATTGCACCAAGTTATAGGTAAAGGAGTCGTAGTTATCGATCATTAAGAGCATCGTTATGCTCCTTTAGAGGATTCGGTTAGTTCAGCGGCTGCTAATACTGCTTTCGCTTTCGCTTCGGTCTCTTTCCATTCAGAGCTTGGATCGGAATCGGCCACGACACCTGCGCCCGCTTGAGAGTGCAGCATGCCGTCTTTAATCACGCCGGTGCGGATCACAATCGCCACATCCATATCGCCTGAGAAGGAGAGATAACCGGCAGCGCCTCCATAAATACCGCGTTTGGTAATTTCCATTTCATCAATAATTTCCATCGCCCGAATTTTGGGGGCACCAGATAGGGTGCCAGCAGGGAAGGTGGCGCGCAAGACATCCATATTGCTCATATTGTCCTTGAGTTCGCCTTCAACGGAGCTAACGATGTGTTGCACGTGGGAATACTTTTCAATCACCATCGAATCGGTGACCTTGACACTTCCGGTCTTAGCGATGCGCCCAACATCATTACGGGCTAGATCAATCAACATCACATGCTCAGCAATTTCTTTTGGATCAGCCAATAACTCTTTCGCGAGTTGTGCATCCTCCTCGGGCGTCGCACCGCGGCGACGGGTTCCGGCCAGTGGCCGAATCGTAACCATCTTACGGCCCTCACGTTTTTCTTGGCGCACCAAGATCTCGGGGGATGAGCCCACAATTTGCAAATCCCCAAAATCATAGAAATACATATAAGGCGAGGGATTGAGTGAGCGTAATGCGCGGTAGAGTTGCAATGGCGGTTCAGTGAAGGTTCGGCTGATGCGCTGGCCAATCACGACCTGCATGCAATCGCCTGCGAGGATATAGTCCTTAGTGCGACGCACAGCATCTTCAAAATCGCTCGCCTTGAATTTACGTATAAGTCCGGGGTGTGGCTTGGATGCTTGTTCTTCGGGTATCTGGATCGATACTGTAAGCATGGCTTGCAAGCTTTGTAGCCGTTTCATGCCAGTCTCATAAGCACTAGGATCATTAGGATCCACATACACAATGAAATAAATCTTGCCCGCGACATTGTCAACAACAGCCAATTCCTCAGTGAGCATTAGCTGAATGTCGGGTACACCGATTTCATCCGGTAAGGAGTGAAGCGCAAGGCGCTTTTCAATATAACGAACCGTGTCGTAGGCGAAGTAACCGGCTAAGCCACCACAAAAGCGCGGCAGATTCGCTTGAGGGGCGACCTTAAAGCGTTTGAGATAGGCATCAATGAAGTCAAGTGGGTTGTCGTGATTGCGCTCAATGACCGTACCATCGTGCACGATCTCATTGATTGGGTTGCTTGGCGTACCAACGGTTCTAAAAATAGTGCGTGCTGGTAGGCCAATAATGGAATAGCGTCCAAAGCGCTCGCCGCCATAAACCGATTCCAACAAAAAGGTATTTTTTTGGCCGGACTTCTGGGTCAGCTTCAAATAGAGCGACAGCGGGGTCTCGAGATCGGCAAGCGACTGCGCAACCAGCGCCACACGGTTATATCCCTGTTTAGCAAGTTCGTGTAAGTCAGTCGTGTTTTTCATGCCGAGTCTTCTTGAATGATTTAAGACCCAATCGCGTTACGCATGGCATGAATGACCTCACCGTAATTTGGCTTACCAAAAATCGCCGAGCCTGCTACAAAAGTATCGGCTCCAGCCTTGGCTACGCTAGCAATATTATCGATTTTGATCCCACCATCTACCTCAAGGCGAATGGTTCGACCACTGGTTTCTTGATAGCGATCGAGCATCTTACGTACCTGTTCGATCTTAGTGAGAGTGCTGGGAATGAAGGATTGACCTCCAAAGCCTGGGTTGACTGACATCAGTAGCACCAAATCAATTTGATCTAAGGCGTGGTCTAGGTGATGGATCGGGGTAGCAGGATTAAGAACAAGTCCAGCTTGGCAGCCATGATCTTTAATTAGGGAGAGGGTGCGATGCACATGCGCACTGGCCTCGGGGTGAAAGCTAATGAGATTGGCTCCTGCTTTGGCAAAATCAGGGACGATCCGATCAACCGGCTCAATCATGAGGTGGACATCAATCATCGCTGGTTTGCCATTTTTGACTGCATGTGGACGTATTGCCTCACAAACCAAGGGCCCAACCGTTAAATTAGGCACATAGTGGTTATCCATCACGTCAAAGTGAATCCAGTCGGCTCCGGCATCCAAGACAGCCTTCACCTCTTCGCCCAATTTGGCAAAGTCGGCTGACAGAATCGAGGGGGCAATGATGGCGGAATTAGGGCTCATTTGAGTAGTTTTTGTCATATATACCTAGATTCTATCTTGCGAACGGGGTTGGGATGGCGCAGAATGCAGGTCATGAATCCACCCGAAATT
>JBDLUB010000207.1:0-2831 GCA_039805525.1 Pseudomonadota bacterium
GGCGACGGTGATCCGTAACTTCATTGATACCTTGGTGAACTTGCCATGGCGCAAGAAAAGCAAAATCAATAACGACTTGAGTAATGCTGAGAAAGTATTGAACGAAGACCACTATGGTCTCGATAAGGTTAAAGAGCGCATTCTGGAGTACCTTGCGGTTCAGCAACGGGTAGATCGCGTCAAAGCACCCATTTTGTGTTTGGTCGGTCCGCCCGGAGTGGGTAAGACCTCGCTTGGGCAATCGGTTGCACGCGCCACGAACCGTAAGTTCGTGCGCATGGCCTTGGGTGGCGTGCGCGATGAGTCGGAGATTCGGGGGCATCGTCGTACCTATATTGGTTCAATGCCAGGCAAGATTCTGAGTAGTCTTACCAAGGTTGGTGTTCGTAATCCATTGTTCCTACTTGATGAAGTGGATAAGATGGGCATGGACTTCCGTGGCGATCCCGCGAGCGCTCTGCTTGAGGTTCTCGACCCAGAGCAAAACCATACCTTCCAAGATCACTACGTCGAAGTGGATTTTGATCTCTCGGATGTGATGTTTGTGGCAACCGCAAATTCGCTCAACATCCCAGGCCCCCTGCTAGATCGAATGGAAGTGATCCGCTTAGCCGGTTACACCGAGGATGAGAAACTCAGTATTGCGAAGAACTACCTCATTCCAAAACAAAATAAGAACAATGGCTTGAAAGACGGTGAACTCACTATTGATGAGAGCGCAATTCGGAACATCATTCGTTATTACACTCGTGAGGCAGGTGTTCGAGCACTCGAGCGCGAGATTAGCAAAATCTGCCGTAAGACTGTGAAGATGTTGCTCCTCAAAAAAGAGAGTGCACCCATCAAAGTTGATGCCGAAAATCTCGAGAAATTCCTATCGGTACGCATGTTTGACTTTGGATCCGCCGCAAAGGAGAACCAAGTTGGACAGGTTACGGGTCTGGCGTGGACTGAGGTCGGCGGTGATTTACTCACCATTGAAGCAGCGCTGATGCCAGGCAAGGGTACGATCACTCGTACCGGCTCCATTGGCGACGTCATGAAAGAATCTGTCGAGGCTGCTAGGACGGTAGTACGCTCCCGCGCCAAAGGGCTCGGTATTGTGGATGAAGCCTTCGAGAAGAAAGATATTCATATTCACTTTCCTGAGGGGGCCACTCCCAAAGACGGTCCATCAGCAGGTATTGCAATCACAACCGCACTTGTCTCGGTCTTTACCGGAATCCCCGTGCGTTCAGACATTGCCATGACTGGTGAGATCACCTTACGAGGTGAGGTACTGCCGATCGGTGGTCTGAAAGAAAAACTTCTGGCAGCTCACCGTGGCGGTATTAAGTTGGTCCTGATTCCGGAAGAGAACGTCAAGGATCTAATTGATATTCCGGATAATGTGAAGAATGCGATCGAGATTGTCCCAGTTCGTTGGATTGATAAGGTCTTGGAACTTGCCCTAGAGCGAAAAGCCGAGCCCTTACCCGATCCTAGCCCTGAGGAGTTGGCCAAAAAGGCCGCCGAGGCCGCTAAGCAAACCAGCAGCTCCGCAAGTGGAGACGTTATCAAACATTAAGTTACAATCTCGGTTGTCAGTTTTAAGGGTGCTTAGCTCAGCTGGTAGAGCGTCTGCCTTACACGCAGAATGTCAGCGGTTCGATCCCGTTAGCACCCACCATTCCTTTTGATCCATGCTCGACTCCGTACGTAAACACCAAAAAATAGCGCAGATCATTCTGCTGATCTTTATTGTTCCGTCCTTTGCGCTCTTTGGCATCTCGAGCTATACGGATTTCTTTGACAAAGACACAGACCTGGTCAAGATCGATGGCAAACCGATTACCACCCAAGAGGTGGATAACAATGCCAAGCGCCAAGCCGAGCGTTTTGGTGGGACCACTCAGATTGCTCAGAGTTTGCCATTCCGACAAGCCGTATTGGATGAGTTGATTCAGCAGCGACTCTTAGCGTTTGCGGTGCGTGACCTCAAACTCAGCATCAGTAATACTTATCTCAGTCAAAGCTTAGCGCAGATCCCAGAGATCAAAGCGATGTACAAGCCCGACGGTAGTTTTGACTCTGCCCGCTATCGTCAACTATTAGCCAATGTGGGCATGACCGTTGATCAATTTGAGAACGCTCAACGCTTTGATCTTATGATTCAGCAACTGGTTACCGCGGTGGCGCGTACCGAATTACCAAATCCAAAATTAGCGAGCATGATCTCGACGATGTATGAGACCGAGCGCCAAGTTCAATCCTTACGCTTTACTGCTAACGATTTTGTGAGTAAGGTGAACCCAACCGATGCTCAATTGCAGGAGTATTACCAGGCCAATACCAAACTCTTTGAGTCTCCTGAGACCATCGATGTGGAGTTCTTGGTTCTCAAGGCCGATCCTAAGGAAGACGCTAAAGTATTTAATGACAAGGCTGATCAGTTCGCAAACATTACTTATGATCAAGCAGATAGTCTTAAACCAGCAGCGGATAAATTAAAGCTCTCTATTCAGTCAGCCAAAGGGGTGGGGCGTAATGGTCAGGCGAGCCTTTCCAAAGATCACCCGATGAATGACCGACGCGTGGTGCAAGCCTTATTTAATGATGAAGCGCTGAAGAACAAACGCAATATCGAAGCCGTACAAATTGCCCCTGGCACCTTTGTATCGGCGCGCGTAGTAACGTTCAACCCCTCTAAAGTATTGCCCTATAAAGAGGTTAGCGCTGAAGTGCGCCGCCAGTTCAGCTTGAAGGCCGCCCAAAAACTAGCAGCCGAAGCAGCGGGTACGCGCTTTGAGGCCCTACAAAAGAATCCGAATGACACCAATGGTTTTGGTAAG
>JBDLUB010000208.1:0-2825 GCA_039805525.1 Pseudomonadota bacterium
TGTCGCAACCAAGCGTTTTGAGAATCCCAGGAGTGATACATCGCCATCGGTCGTTGCGTAATCGCATTGATCGAGAACTCATCTAAATTAGTAACCGCATCTTCCAAGGGTGGATACCAAAATGGCAAGGGATCAAAAAACTCAATGATGCGTTCTTTAAGATGTTCAGGTGGGACGCGACCAGGGCGCTGGCCTTTAGCAGCCAGTCGAAACTGTTGAACAATATCGGAATACACCGCCAAAATAATCGGATCGTTCTTTTGGCGCAATGAATTGGCCTTAGCAAAGTCTAAATAGCCTTGATTCCAATTACGCATGTATTGATGCTCTGCTGGCATGCTGTAATGGAAGACGCAATTATTTTCTTGATAGCGCTCCCATTGATCGGGGTTGGGTTCGCCACGAATACTTTTCTCACCATCCTTGCCGCGCCAACCCATTAAGAACCCAATACCCGAATCGGGTGCCGTCTGGAAGTTGGTAATGAAGTCTGGATAATCTTTGAACTTTCTTTGCCCATCGGCTGTTGTGAACGCTGGGAACTTTAAGCGGGATGCAAGCTCAATTAAGACATCTTGAAACGGTTTGCATTGTCCGGTCGGCGGTAAAACTGGGATACGCACTGAATCGCATGGCCCGTCAAATTCAGAGATAGGGCGATCCAACATACTCATCGCATCGTGGCGCTCAAGATAGGTTGTATCAGGAAGTACTAAATCAGCAAAAGCCACCATCTCAGATTGAAATGCATCACAAATCACAAGAAATGGAATCTTGAACTGCCCATTTTCATCTTTAGCATTGAGATGCTGTCTAACCTCCATGGTGTTCATGGTGGAGTTCCATGACATATTGGCCATGAAAATCATTAAGGTATCAATCGAATAGGGGTCGCCCTTGACAGCATTAGTAATGACGTTATGCATTAATCCATGAGCTGCTAAAGGGTGCTCCCAGGTATAAGCCTTGTCAATTCGTAAAGGCTTGCCATCCTGATCAAGTGCCAGATCTTCTGGGCGAGTCGGCCAGCCAAGCGGTGCTTTTGCTAATGGCGTATTGGCTTGAATATCATTTTCAGAAGAGGGTGGTTTGATGTTCGGAGGAATCTGGCGTGGATAAGGGGCTTTATGACGAAAGCCGCCTGGACGATCAATGGTGCCAAGCAGAGTCATTAATACTGCTAAGGCACGTGTCGTTTGAAAACCATTCGAGTGGGCAGATAAACCACGCATCGCATGAAATGCCACAGGCCGTCCTGTCACCGATGCATGCTGCTGACCAAAGGAATCGGTCCAAGCAATTGGCAGTTCAAATGATTGTTTAAATGCCGTGTGCGCCATTTCCTTAGCTAGTAAGCGAATACGTGCCGCTGGTATCGAGGTAATTTTCTCGGCCCACTCGGGTGTGCAAGTCTGGACCTGACGACGCAATAATTCAAATGCAGGCGCTACTCGCTTCCCCTCATGGGGGCCGGGGCCCATGACATACTCGCCCGTAAGAGCAGGGTCGACATTATTTGCAAAACAGGCTTTTGCAGCATTGCTTTTGATATCCCAAATGTATTTGTTATGAGGAATATCAGGATTGATCGGATCTGATTCAGGATCAAATAAAAATAATCCTTCTTCAGGGCCGGCATCAAGACAAACTAACTGCGACGAATTCGTATACCGTTTCAGGAAGGGATGATCAACTTGGTTTGCCGAAATCAACTCATGCATCAATGCCATAAATAGCGCGCCATCAGTTCCCGGTTTAATCGGAATCCACTCATCGGCGATCGCAGAATAGCCAGTTCGCACGGGATTAATCGAGATAAATCGTCCACCATTGCGCTTAAACTTTGATAACGCAATCTTCATTGGATTGCTATGATGATCCTCAGCAGTCCCAATCATCACAAATAATTTGGCTTGGTCTAAATCGGGACCACCAAACTCCCAAAAGCTACCCCCAATGGTATAAATCATGCCTGCGGCCATATTGACCGAGCAAAAGCCACCGTGAGCCGCATAGTTGGGAGTGCCAAATTGACGAGCAAATAAGCCTGTAAGAGCTTGCATTTGATCGCGACCCGTGAACAGCGCAAATTTCTTAGGATCGGTCTCTCGGATACCTCGTAAACGATCTTCCAAAATACTAAAGGCTTGATCCCAAGTAATTTCTTCAAACTCGGATTGACCCCTCTCTGAACCTGGCTTACGTAAGAGTGGTTTCGTGATCCGAGCAGGGGACTTCTGCTTCATGATGCCTGATGCACCCTTGGCGCAAATTACCCCCTGGTTCAGCGGATGGTTGGGATTGCCATCAATATAGACCAGTTCGCCGTCCCGCAAATGCGCTCGAATACCGCAGCGGCAAGCGCACATATAGCAGGTCGTGGTTTTTATTTCTGTGGCCGGATTCGTTCCCTGAATTGGATCGTGCAAAGGCTCTGAGGAGAGGAATTTAAACATACGACGGATATAAAATTAAACTGTCATTATCTAGGAAGAGTTGGTCAGTTGCATCGCTAGGGCTGTGGAGGCAATACGAGAAAAGATGGAGTCAGAGCGAGAAGTCAGAATGATCGGAACGCTTGCACCTAAAACGACGCCGGCGCACTCTGCGCCGCCCAGGTACACCAAGGCTTTATAAAGAATATTACCTACCTGCAAATCCGGCACCAGAATTAAGTCTGGATCACCAGACACTGTGGAGTGGATACCCTTTATTGCAGCAGAAGCGCTTGAAATTGCATTATCAAAGCCAAATGGCCCCTCAATGATTGCGCCTGGATAAATTGGATTGGTTTGGTTGAACTCAACGAGTTGTTTTGCATCGGT
>JBDLUB010000209.1:0-2823 GCA_039805525.1 Pseudomonadota bacterium
GCGATTCAACGCAAACAAGCCGCCGCCAGACATTCGGATCACAGAGGCGGGCGATACCCGGACAACCCAGACAGGCGACATCCGGATCACCTACTCAAGCGACAACTACAAGTTCTGGCAGCACGAGGTTGGGGTCAACGAGGTGGACATCAGCATTGAGAACGCCATCCAGAGCTACTTTGAGACCGCCGACATCAGCGATCTGGTCATGCAGGGCAAGAACAAGTCCCTGCGCTGCGAGCTTTTGGAGCCGGATTTCGTGCAGTCCGGCAACATGACCGTCCAGATCACCGGGCGGGCAAACGCTAGGTCAAAAGAGATCCCCGGCGAGCAAAAGGTCATCGTACCGAACCCGATGACCCCGTTCGAACAGGTAATCTTCTTCAAGGAGATCCGGCGGGAGATGCGGTTCCGGTTTGAGTCCAACGTGATCAATGGCGACTATCAGATGGGGCAGGTTATTGCCCATATTGAAGAGGCCGATGGAACCGTCCTTGGGGCGACAAATTGATAACTTTACCCGTTATAATCGGCTTGCAAGACTGGGCAGATCAGATCGTACTCGACCTTGATGAATACGGCCCAATCCCAAGGCTGATGGACGAGAATAAGTGGCAGGAGTGGGCTGTCGCTTTTTGCGTTATCTCGGGCATAAGCCAGAAAAATCCTCCAAGCCCACTTCAATTCTCAGACTGGCGTGAATGGGCTAGTCGATTTGCACAGGTGATGGCATGAACGAACAAGAGTTTCTGAAGCTGCTGAACGCAGTAGCTAAGATTGCAAAGCCGTTTAATGATGATTATGTGGACGCAACTTCGATGTCTGATGACTTCGCAAATTGTGGCCTCGATAGTTTGGATATGTTGCTTACCGGAATTTATATGTGCGATGCGTTTGCCATCGACGAGGAAACCGGCAAGACCTTGCAGCCAAAAACTGTCCAAGAGTTGTATGACTTTTTGATGTTACATCAAAAGAAGATGCCAGCATCTGCTGATGAGGCTCTGAAGGATATTCAATGAAAATATTCCTTACAGATTACAGAACCGCATCAACAGAGGCTACAGAACTGTTTGATGATGTGCTTTATCCGCAGGAGGTACATTGGTTCCCAGACACCTACAAGAATGTGAAGACAGGGTTGATATACCCACCTCACAAGCTTGCAGACAAGGTGCTGGACAAGCCTCTGATGGATTCGTTGAAGCAAACCAAGGCGGGGAAGACCGCCTTTATTTTAGCCTCGGGCAACGCGCACTTCGCTGGGATCAACCCACGAATGGCGAAGGAGTCGAGACTGACGTACCAGTACAAGTTTTTGCCGCTGAGTCTGACGCAAGTGTATGCCGGTCGAGTCGCCCAAGCCTGTGGCGCAAACGACTACATAGCGACGGACGCAACGGCTTGCGTGTCGAGCCTGAAGGTAATGATGGATGTTCAGACACTGATTAAGGTCTACGGGTATGCCCGTGTCGTTGTCCTCACTGTTGAGGACGCGGTGAGCCATTCTGTCCTCGATTTCTTTGGTGAGTCTGGAGCCTGTCTCACTGAAGATCAAAAGCAAAAGAACGGCGTTGTGCCAAGCGCGTTTGATGATGTGAATTATGGGTTCTACGTCGGTCAGGGCGCTGCTCTGGCTGTCTTCGAGTCAGAGGATCATCTAGTTAGAACTCCGACTGCTGAGCTTGTCGGCGCTTGGACTGCAAGCGAAGAGATCAACAACGCCATTGGTCAGCGTGAGGATGGTCAGGGATATGTCCGAGCGATCGATGGCGTTTTGCATTTTTCTGGGGTGAAGGCTGATGAAGTCGCGGTTATCAAGACACACGGTACGGGGACGAAGTCGAATAATGCGTCTGAAGCGACAGCGATACTATCGCGGTTTACTGATTTCGTTGCTACGTCATTCAAACAAAAAATCGGTCATACGATGGGTGCAAGTGGCCTGCTTGAGACAGCCCTTATGGTCGAAGCTTATAAAGCTGATCAAATACCCAGCATAACCAACCGAACTACGCATGACGAGCGTTTTTTATCTCAACCGACTGATTTTCCCGATGGATTGTGCCTGAGTCTTGCTGCTGGCATGGGGAATGTTTACTCAGCCGCACTTTTTGACATGAGGGTCTAATTATGATCGTTGATAGCAAACAACAGATGTTGCAGGTGAATGAACTCCTGCAAGCTGCTGCTGAGAATACGCAGAGCGAATACCCAGTGGAGATGGTATACGCAGCCTTTGCCCGTGAAGCGCAGATGCCTAACTCAAAGTTTCTTCGTTACGGTAACACGATTTTCATTATTCATGGCGACCTTGAGAAGCCCGGTGTCGGGTCTTTCCGCGCATTGAATGCTGATACTGCACAAAACTTTTTGCAGTCTAGCTACCAGTTTGTGATCGATGCATATAAGGCTGGCTATTATCTGCTGGTAACGAAGTTCCGCGACCAGAACCTGCTCAATATTTTTAAGATCATCCAGCGCAGCCCACCAAACCCCGGCATGGGTTTTGATGTGAAGACCGGCGCTGATGGTCAATACGTTGTGAATCTGATGGTTGGTGATCCAAACCAAATTGAGCTTGCCAAACCAATTGGCAGAGAAAATATGGACAGAACCATGTCTGCAATTCGTGACGCAACGGCACAAAAGGCTATGGCAGCCATGCAGTCTGGCGATCTTGGTGAAGCAGAATCTGACATTGGTGAAGATTTGGATATGGCAGCGCAGCCGCCAATGCCACAAAGAGCGCCGCAAATGACTGGCGCATTACAGGGCTTGAGAAAGCCATCCCCGATGGAAGGCGAGGTGTAACATGAGCAT
>JBDLUB010000210.1:0-2816 GCA_039805525.1 Pseudomonadota bacterium
GGTGCAGCGATTGAGCAAGGTCACGACGAACGTGGAATTGTTTGGCCGATTTCCATGGCGCCATTTGAGGTCGTCATTTGTCCTGTGGGCTACGATAAATCCGATGGAGTGCGCGAAGCCGCTAATCATCTTCATCAAGAGCTTCTTGCAGCTGGCGTGGATGTTGTTTTAGATGATCGCGGTGAACGTCCAGGCGCAATGTTTGCAGACTGGGAGTTGATTGGCGTTCCTTATCGTGTCGTGATTGGAGAGCGCAGCCTAAAAGAGGGTCAATTGGAGTTTCAGGGGCGGCGTGAAAGTGCCGCTCAATTAATACCGTTGAAGTCGATTGCGCAAACAATTATTACTGCGATCAATGCCGCAAAAAATAACTTGATTTAAGCTTTATTTTTTGAATAGTCCGCCAAGTCCTTTGGCGGCTCCACGGGCAGCAAGCGAGCTCATCATCTTGGCCATCTTGCCACCTTTCATTTGCTTCATCATGCCTTGCATTTGTTCAAATTGTGCCAAGAGACGATTGACTTCTTGAACTTGAACGCCTGCACCGGCGGCAATGCGACGCTTACGACTCGCCTTGAGTAGCTCCGGTTTGGCACGCTCTTGCGGGGTCATGCTATCAATAATCCCTTGCATATGCTTCATTTGCTTGTCAGCCATTCCTAAGTTAGCTTTACTAGCCTGTTGCGCTATTTGGCTGGGTAGTTTATCGAGCAGATTAGCCATGCCCCCCATGTTTTGCATTTGCTTAATTTGCTCTCGGAAGTCACTGAGATCAAAACCACCTTTTTGTATTTTGTTAGCAATCTTTTGGGCTTGCGCAACATCAACAGTTTGCTGGGCTTGCTCGACCAAGGCTAAGATATCGCCCATACCTAGGATGCGGTTGGTCATGCGCTGCGCATCAAACGCCTCCAGCCCATCCATTTTTTCTGCAACGCCGATAAATTTGATGGGCACACCGGTAATGTGACGAACAGATAATGCCGCACCCCCGCGGGAATCACCATCCAGTTTGGTGAGAATGACGCCGCTTAGGGGTAATGCCTCATGAAAAGCCCGCGCGGTATTAACAGCGTCTTGACCGAGCATGGCATCGACTACAAAAAGAGTTTCAATCGGCTTCACACTGGCGTGCAAGGCTTTGATCTCTCGCATCATTTGCTCGTCAATGCCTAAACGACCTGCCGTATCAACAATTAAAACATCGTGGTAATGGCGCTTGGCCCAATCGAGTGCGGCATTGGCGATGTCAATGGGCTTTTGATCGGGTGAGCTTGGAAAGAAATCCGCTCCAACTTGAGCGCTAACCGTTTTTAACTGCTCGATCGCAGCCGGACGGTACACGTCGCACGAAACGGTCAAAACCTTTTTCTTGAACTTTTCTTGCAAGAATTTGGCAAGTTTGGCTGCCGAGGTTGTTTTACCAGCACCTTGCAAACCAGCCATTAAGATGACCGCAGGAGGTTGGGTAGCTAGATTTAATTTCCCAGACTCTTCTTCAGCCCCACCCATGATGAGAGCTAGTTCGCGTTGCACAACCCCCACCAAGGCTTGACCGGGGGTTAGGCTGCCCACCACATCCTCACCAAGTGCCTTGAACTTGATTTGCTCCATGAGACTCTTGACAACCGGTAAAGCTACGTCTGCTTCAAGTAAGGCGAGACGAATCTCGCGCAGCATGTCGGCCGTATTGCTTTCTGTCAGGCGAGCTTGGCCCCGCATGGTTTTAACCACACGACTTAAGCGGTCGGTCAGATTCTCAAGCATTTATCGATTAGACTTTCGAAATGACTATTTTAGGTTACTCAGGATTTGGCTGGTTGCCATCCTTACTTTATCTCTTGCTGATTATTGTTTTGGGTTATCGCGACCAAAGGCGCCCTGAGACCCCATTTTTTGTTGGCTTGGTCCAAATTTTGATTCTGATTGTGTTGGTCATTCACGGAATCTTGTTGTACGAGTCGATTTTTAATGGTGAGCGCTTTGTATTTGGCTTTGCGCAAGATCTCTCCCTGATGGCTTGGGTGGGACTCAGCTTTTACTGGATTCAGAGCTTTTTCTTGCCCATTTCCAGCTTGCGGCTGATGACCATCAGCATGGCGATGTTTTGTGCGATCCTGCCTGATCTCTTTCCAGGGTCGGTCATTTCTCAACGCGCCGTCGCTGATCCTTGGTTTAAGGCGCACTTTATCGTTGCAACCTTTGCAGTAGGGTTTTTTAGCCTATCAGCGATGCTTGCGGTATTAATGAACTTACAAGATCGGGCTTTGCGCAAGGGCATGGCTAATGGCATGGGTGGCGCCCCAACTTGGATTGAAAGTCTGCCGCCATTATTGACTATGGAGAGTTTTTTGTTCCGTTTGCTCTATGTCGGTTATGTGCTTTTGAGTATGACCGTTTTCTCAGGCCTATTTTTCTCACAAGAGCTGTTCGGTAAACCATTGGTTTTTGACCACAAAACGGTATTTGCACTCTTATCGTGGCTCTTATTTAGCGGTTTAGTGGTTGCACGCCTACGGGTTGGTTTACGAGGGCCAACTGCAGTGCGCTGGGTTTTAGGTGGATTTGTAGCCCTGTTGTTGACCTATGTAGGCACACGCTTTGTTGCTGAAGTCATTTTGCAGAGAAGCTAATTTTGCTGAAATGGATTTTGCTGGGCTTAGGGTTGGCCTTTGTCTATTGGTGGTTGGTGCTTAAGAAAAAGCGGGATCAAGAAAAGGCTTTGGAGCCGAAGTCAGCACCACCCTCTCAATTAAACCCCAAGCGCATGGTGTCTTGTTCGTATTGCGATCTTCACCTACCTGAAGATGATGCGA
>JBDLUB010000211.1:0-2799 GCA_039805525.1 Pseudomonadota bacterium
GGTTGTCGGGCGCGAACAAGAACGATTCGCCACCCATGCGCATAAAGTGGGTGTTTTATCAGGCCCCAGCTTTGCCCGCGAAGTTGGCGAGGGTTTGCCGTGTGCTTTGACGGTTGCAAGTACTAAACCTGAATTTTGTCAGCAAGTACAAACTGCGTTTCACCATGGAAATATTCGGGTATATGCAAGCGATGATTTGATTGGCGTTGAGCTTGGTGGTGCAGTGAAAAATGTACTAGCGATTGCCGCCGGAATTGGCGATGGCTTGGGATTGGGTATGAATGCCCGCGCTGCTTTATTGACTCGTGGCCTTGCAGAAATGATGCGTTTGGTTAAGGCAGTAGGTGGTAAGAGCGAGACCTGCATGGGACTTGCTGGCTTGGGCGATCTTATCTTGACTGCAACGGGTGATTTATCGCGCAACCGCCGCGTGGGATTGTCGCTTGCGGCTGGGGAACCCTTGGACCGGGTGTTAGCCGCGCTTGGTCATGTGGCTGAAGGTGTCTTGTGTGCGCAGGCCGTGAGTGATTTGGCTAAACAACATCAGGTCGACATGCCAATTTGTACCACGGTCAGTCACGTACTCAATGGCCAACTGAGTCCCGAAGATGGGGTTCGGACTTTAATGGGCCGCGGGCCTAAATCGGAAACTTAAGCCCCGCCCTGGAATTGGTGTTGGCGCCACGCTTCATAAACCACGACGGCCACTGAGTTTGAAAGATTTAAGCTGCGACTATTAGCAAGCATTGCAAGCCGCAGATGATTCTCGCGAGGAATACTAGCGCGTACCTGATCGCTAATTCCTTTGGTCTCTGACCCAAATACAAAATAATCGTTTGAGTGAAATTCTGTATGAAGTAACGAGCGTTGGCCTTTAGTCGTTAGAGCAAAGACACGCTGCAGATCAGCCTGTGTAGTTGTTAGAAAATCGGACCAATTCTCGTATAGTTTGAGATTGGCAAACTCATGGTAATCGAGGCCCGCCCGCTTTAATTTGGCGTGTTCAAGAGGAAAGCCCAGCGGTTTGATGAGATGCAATTGCGCACCGGTATTGGCACATAAACGGATGATATTCCCAGTATTGGGCGGGATTTCAGGTTCAAATAAAACGACATTAAACATAGCAGCATCATATTGCACTTAAGAA
This sequence comes from Pseudomonadota bacterium, assembly GCA_039805525.1. GTDB lineage: Bacteria > Pseudomonadota > Gammaproteobacteria > Burkholderiales > Burkholderiaceae > Polynucleobacter. Next base: position 1,148 of record JBDLUB010000211.1, read on the forward strand.
TCCCAAGGAGGCGTGCGAAGTATGGTCCATGCGCTTACCCGCTTTGCCCCAGACTGCTTGAGGGTTCTTGCTAAAGAGTGGATCGTTGAGCCAGTGGTCATCACATCATCCACAATGAGAATATGTTGGTCACGAATCATTGAAGTTGCACCCTTTTTCAATTTAAAACGGTCTTGCATCGATGCGGTGCGCTCAGTTCGATTAAGACTTGCCTGAGCAGTATGGGTTGGGTGGCAAATGATTAGGTTTGGAATGCGTGTCACGGACTTTGGAAGATCAAGCCGTTTTGCGATTTCCCATGCTTGATTGAAGCCGCGCGCTGCTAATTTTGTGGGACTAAGCGGTACAGGAATTAAAAGATCCGCATCACATGTTTTGAGAGTGTGTTGATGAAATTCATTCCACAATAGGGCAAAGCCGCTAGCACATGCTAATCTCTTTTGGTACTTTAAAAGGTGAAGCGCTTGACGTAATGGTTCCTGATAGAGGTCAAGATAAGTTACACGATCAAAGGCTGGCTTCGTCCGCTCACATTGAGTGCAAAGTGATTGATGCGGCCTGATTGGTAGCGCACAAACCTGACACGATGGACCAAATTGCAAGCGCTTATGAGCAATGCGAGTGCGACATGAATAACAGACGATTTCAGCTTGTGCTTGCTCGCACACCATGCATAGCGTCGGAATTAAATATTGGGTTGCAGTACGAAGCCAGCTCATTGGGGCGGTGAGTATACTGATTCGATGACCACATCTCTTTCATGGCTTCGTGCAGAAATTCAAGAGCGAATGCTTGATAAGTTAGCGCCCATCAAGCTATCACCGAAACATATTTTGCTTGAACCTGATTTTTCTGGCTTAAATCGCAGGGCATTCATGAAGCGTTTTCCTGGAGCGCAAATTGACACCATTCTTGATCCTCAAATTCAGGGAACGATTCCATTGGGGATCAAACTTAAACAGGTACTCAGTCGCACCTTGTTGAACTCACACCGATTATTGGATCAGGGGATTCCAGCCAATGCATCCTACGATTTAATTCTTAGTAATTTATGTTTGCAAGATCTCAGTAACCCGAGCGCTTGGATGGCGAGCTGTCATCAGCATCTGGCGGAAGGCGGTTTGATTTCATTTGCCTATTTGGGCCCTGATACGGGTAAGGAACTGCGGGATGCCAATCCCGAGGGTAACCAAATGCAAACCTTGCCAAGCGCCCTCGATATGCACGATATTGGGGATGCCTTGGTTCAAAACCGCTATTCGGACCCAGTAATGGATATGGAATATCTTTACTTGGAATATGAAACTGGGCGGGCGCTCTACGAGGATGGCCTAGCTCTGGGGCTCATTTCTGCAGGAACGCAATTCCATCAGCTTAGGGTTCCTGACCCCCTAAAACTGACCCTTGAAATTGTTTACGGGCACGCTTGGGTTTTGGCAAAAAATCTCAGTACTGGGGACGCTAAATCAGCATATATTCGCGTAGACGCAATTAAACGTAAATAGTTCCGATGCTAATTTATAAGTAAGTACTTACATTTAATTATCTATATATAGGGTTTGCCCCAAAGGAAATCACAAAATGACTTCTGTCAAGCAAATCATCCTATAATTCAGTGTCTAATTAGTGACTAGTGGCTGGACAAGCGACCA
>JBDLUB010000212.1:0-2786 GCA_039805525.1 Pseudomonadota bacterium
GACCGACCAAACACAAAATGGGTGCTTTGACACGATCCACTCGCTGTTGAACCGCAAGGTACTCCAAGATACGCTCTTTAACCTTATCCAGACCATAGTGGTCTTCGTTCAATACTTTCTCGGCATTGCTGAGGTCATTATTGATCTTGCTCTTCTTGCGCCATGGCAAGTTCACCAAGGTATCAATGAAGTTACGGATCACCGTCGCCTCAGCTGACATTGGTGACATGAGTTTTAATTTCTTGAGCTCAGACTCGGCCTTCTTCAAGGCCTCCTTCGGCATGCGTGCCGCTTTAATGCGCTTCTCAAGCTCTTCAAGATCAGCGCCCTCTTCGCCCTCACCCAGTTCTTTCTGAATGGCTTTCACCTGCTCGTTGAGGTAGTACTCGCGCTGACTCTTTTCCATCTGGCGCTTCACGCGACCACGGATTCGCTTCTCGACTTGCAAGATATCAATTTCGCTCTCAAGATCCGTTAAGAGACTCTCTAAGCGTTGCATCACCCCGTTCATTTCGAGTAGGCGCTGCTTTTGCTCAAGCTTCACCGGCAGGTGTGCGCAGATGGTGTCAGCCAAGCGGCTGGGATCGTCAATTCCTGCGAGGGATGCCAAGATCTCTTGGGGGATTTTTTTATTGAGTTTGACGTATTGATCAAACTGAGCCATGATCGCACGGCGCAGTGCTTCGGTCTCGTGCGCATCAACCACCTCAATCTCTTTCGGAGTAGCTTCGCAACTGAAGTAGCCCAGGCTATCTTCAATCTGACTGACTTCGGCCCGTTGCGAACCTTCGACGAGAACCTTGACTGTACCGTCAGGCAGTTTGAGCATTTGCAAGATGCTGGCAATGCAGCCCACCTCATACAGGTCCTCAACCGAGGGCTCATCTTTAGCGGCGGCTTTTTGTGCCACGAGCAAAACGCTCTTGCCGGTCTCCATCGCGGCCTCAAGGGCCTTGATTGATTTGGGGCGACCCACAAACAATGGGATCACCATATGGGGGAAGACCACCACGTCCCTTAAGGGCAACAAAGGTAACTGGATGGGTTCAGAAGGAAGTAATAATTGTCCTGGCATTGCGTTGTTCTCCAGTTAGATCTATGACTAGCATACTACCTATGTGGGGAGTTCATCGGGAAACTCAATACCAATCATACAAAAAAGATCAAAAATACCCCAAATTAGGGTTAATTTTGCAAAAATGGTCTGATTTCAGGGGGTTTTACGACAAAGGCCTAAGCCTTTTTGCTCAGGGATGACTCTGCGTCATCGCCACCCTGCTTGTACACAATCAAAGGCTTAGCGCCAGATTGCACGGTGCTATCGTCAATCACGACTTTTTGGACATTCTTCATCGATGGAAGTTCGTACATGACATCCATCAGCACGCCCTCCAGTAAGGATCGCAGGCCTCGGGCACCAGTTTTACGAGCAATTGCCTTCTTGGCAATCGCGCTTAAGGCCTCGGGACGGACCTCTAACTCCACGCCCTCCATCCCAAGTAAGGCTTGGTATTGCTTCACCAGTGCGTTTTTAGGTTCGGTCAAGATCGCGACCAAAGCGGTTTCATCAAGCTCCGCTAATGTTGCAAGTACTGGTAAACGACCAATTAGTTCCGGAATTAAGCCAAACTTAATGAGATCTTCAGGCTCAACATCGGCTAAGAGCTGGCCAATACCTCGACTGTCTTTGGCAGCAACTTCTGCCCCAAAACCAATCCCGGTCTTTTGAGTGCGCTGTTGAATCACTTTCTCTAAGCCATCAAAGGCGCCGCCACAAATAAAGAGGATGTTGGTGGTATCCACTTGTAAGAAATCTTGATTGGGGTGCTTACGTCCACCCTGGGGTGGTACCGAGGCCATCGTGCCTTCAATCAATTTGAGCAAAGCCTGTTGCACACCCTCACCCGAGACATCACGTGTGATGGATGGATTATCTGATTTGCGTGAGATCTTATCGATCTCGTCGATGTACACAATGCCGCGCTCGGCCTTCTCAATGTTGTAGTCACAGTTTTGCAAGAGCTTCTGAATGATGTTCTCAACATCCTCGCCCACGTATCCAGCTTCGGTCAATGTAGTGGCATCGGCCATTACAAACGGTACATCCAGCATACGAGCTAAGGTCTGTGCCAACAAGGTTTTACCGGAACCCGTGGGACCAATTAATAGAATATTGCTCTTGGCCAACTCCACACCGTCCACCAGCGGCTTGTTGTTTCCAGCTTGCGCTGCTGCTTTCTTAGTGTCTTTAGGCGCCTCCGCTTTATCACCCTCCACCTTCTTCGCTTTCGGTGCGGGCAGATGCAATAAACGTTTGTAGTGGTTATAAACAGCGACTGCTAAGGTTTTCTTGGCGAGATCTTGGCCGATTACATATTGATCAAGGTTTAAGCGAATCTCTTGGGGTGATGGTAGTGCATCACCTTTGTTAGCGAGAGGCTCTTTTGCAATTTCTTCTTGAATAATGTCAGTGCATAGATCAATACACTCGTCACAAATGAATACCGAGGGACCGGCAATTAGTTTTTTGACCTCATGTTGGCTCTTGCCACAGAAGGAACAATAGAGTGTTTTATCAGTTGATAAGGTCTCGCTCATTGCGTCCTTTCAGAGAGCGTTAACTACCGCGCTTTTCAATCACCTTATCAACCAAGCCATAATCTTTGGCTTGATCGGCAGACATAAAGTTATCGCGGTCGGTATCTTTGGCAATGGTCTCAATCGTCTGACCAGTTCGCTCGGAGAGAATGGTGTTAAGGCGCTCACGTAGGTAGAGAATCTCCCTC
>JBDLUB010000213.1:0-2784 GCA_039805525.1 Pseudomonadota bacterium
AGTATCGGGTCGGCAGTTCTTAAGAACAATCTCACCACCGGTAGCTGCTACTGCACATAAGAAGGTGCCGGTCTCAATACGATCAGCAATGACATGATGACTTGCTCCGTGTAAGGTAGTGACCCCCTCGATCACGAGACGATCACTACCGATGCCACTGATCTTTGCACCCATTTTGACCAAGAGCTCCGCCAAATCACCGACCTCGGGTTCACGCGCCGCGTTTTCTAAAATCGTCGTTCCTTCTGCAAGGCAAGCCGCCATTAAAAGATTTTCTGTACCGGTCACGGTAATCATGTCAGTCAGGATCGCATTACCCTGTAAGCGAGCATTGGGTTCTGCAATCTTCGCGACAATAAAACCCTTACGAATTTGGATGCTCGCCCCCATCGCCTTCAAACCTTTGATGTGCTGATCAACCGGTCGTGCGCCAATCGCACAGCCCCCAGGTAGCGATACGGTGGCTCGTCCCATCCTTGCTAATAATGGACCCAAGACCAAAATTGATGCCCGCATGGTTTTCACTAACTCATAGGGTGCCTCAGGGCTTGAAATCGTTCCGGCTTGCAAAATCAAATGACTGCGATCATTCGGATTCGGAAACTCTAGAGTGACGCCCATTTGTTGCAAGAGCTTTAACATCGTGCGCACATCTTGTAAATCAGGCACATTAAAGAGCTCGACTGGATCAGCCGTTAGTAAGCTTGCACACAAAATAGGTAAAGCGGCATTCTTAGCCCCCGCAATATTGATCTCGCCCTTGAGGGGGGAGCCCCCTGTCATTACTAATTTATCCATACGCTGATCTCAAGTAATTTATTGAGCTGCAAACTCATCGGGCGTAAACGCTTTAATCGAGAGCGCATGGATCTCCGCCTTCATTCGATCACCCAAAGCTGCGTAGACCAATTGATGGCGCTGGACCAAGCGCTTCCCAGCAAACTCCGGACTGACGATGGTGGCATAAAAATGTTGCCCATCGCCCTCAACCTCTAAATACGTACAAGGGAGCTTTTCGCTGATATAGCTGTTAACTTGCTCAGGCGTAGGAAACATCGCAATCCTTCATTAGTGGCGTAATTTATAACCCGATTGTAGTAAACGCAGAGCCAATCCGGAAACAACCAAGAAGAACGTAGTCACAATTGCAAGGCTTAGCCAGGGTGAAACATCCGAGACCCCAAAGAATCCGTAGCGAAAACCATCAATCATGTAAAAGAATGGATTGAGATGCGAAATAACTTGCCAAATCTCTGGTAAAGAATGAATTGAATAGAACACCCCTGAGAGCATGGTGGCGGGCATGATCAAAAAGTTCTGAAAGGCAGCTAGCTGATCAAACTTATCGGCCCAAATACCCGCAATCAATCCCAAGCCGCCCAAAATCGCAGCCCCCATGAATGCAAACAAGATAATCCAAACAGGGTTATGCATAGCAGGCACATCAAACAAGAGGGTAATGATTAAAACACCCAGACCCACCACAACCCCCCGAAATACAGCAGCCAGTACATACGCTGAATAAAACTCAAGATGCGTGAGTGGCGCCAACAAAACAAAGACTAGGTTACCGGTAATTTTGGATTGGATTAATGAGGAAGAAGTGTTGGCAAATGCGTTTTGCAACACGCTCATCATGACCAAACCCGGAATTAAAAATGCCGTGTAGGTTAACTTGTCATACACCACCAAACGACCTTCTAAAACATGCCCAAAAATCATTAGGTATAGCACGGCGGTCAAGACAGGCGCCGCAACCGTTTGAAAGGCAACCTTATAAAAACGCTTAATCTCTTTGCGAAGAAGAGTTGGAAAACCACTGCCGTATTCAAATGGAATTGGCATTGCGACTACTCTCCCGCCATGATCTGAATAAATACATCCTCAAGGTCAACCTCTTGACCCGCTTGGGCTTTATGCGAACCGTAACGTGCAAGCAGATTTTGAGTAGTATCCAGTGCCACAACTTGACCAGACTTGAGCATTGCAATGCGACCGCATAAGCTTTCAGCTTCTTCCAGATAGTGCGTGGTTAGCAAAATAGTGTGGCCATCTTGATTGAGCCGACTAATAAATTTCCACAAAGACTGGCGCAGCTCAACATCCACTCCAGCGGTTGGCTCATCCAACACAATCACGGGTGGACGATGTACCAGAGCCTGCGCTACCAGAACGCGCCGCTTCATGCCCCCAGAGAGCGAACGCATATTACTGTTCGCTTTACTAGTTAAGTCGAGATGGGTCATGATCTCATCGATCCAATCGTCATTGTTCCGAATCCCAAAGTAACCCGACTGAAACCGCAAGGTCTCGCGCACTGTAAAAAAAGGATCAAACACCAGCTCTTGAGGAACTACACCCAGTAAGCGGCGCGCTTCAATGAAGTTGGTTTGCACATTCGTACCCATAATGAATGCGCGACCAGAATCAGGGCGGCACAAGCCGGCCAAAATAGAAATGAGGGTGGTCTTACCAGCGCCGTTGGGGCCAAGCAAGCCAAAAAACTCGCCCTCCTTGATATCTAAGGAAACATCCTTGAGTGCTTGCAAGGAACCATAGGATTTACTTAAATGCTCGACTAAAACTGCGGACTGCATAAATTATTGAAGCCCTAAAAGATCAGTCACTCCATATACACCAGCGAGCACTTTTAACTTCGCAGGAGGATTTAAAACCACTAAGGATTGATTGCGCTCTTGTAACTGGCGGCGCCATGCGAGCAAAACCGCCAGCACGCTTGAATCAAAATCAAAGAGGGCGGCACAATCCACCCGATCAGTCTGC
>JBDLUB010000214.1:0-2783 GCA_039805525.1 Pseudomonadota bacterium
ACCAAGTAAATGTCGCAGTCCATCGTGATCACTTAAGAGGTGGGCGTACTCTTCCATTAGTAGATCGACCCGCACCGAGCGATCCGCTTTGATTTCAACGCAATCTCCCTGTCGAATCTGACCCATCAGAGGATCTGGGATATGCAGGCAACCCACCTTCTTACTTTCTGACTCGACATAAATCGTTTGATGAAAGTTTAATTGCCGCAACGCATTCCATAAGCGACTCTCGAACATTTTTTGACTAGGTTGTGCTTGATCGGGCAAGCCGCCTAGTACTGAACCACGATGGGCCGCCAGATCCTCAAGATCCAGAACTTGAGCGTGGCCACTTAAGGCTTGTAATAAACGGGTTTTGCCGCTGCCTGTCATGCCACAAATGACGGTGAACTTTGCCAGTGGCGCCCAGCGCTCCAGATCAGCAATCACTTGGCGTCGATACCCTTGATAGCCGCCTTGCAACTGCTGCGCTTTCCAACCGATGCGTTGCAGAATGTGGGCAAAGGCACCGCTGCGCTCTCCTCCGCGCCAGCAATAAACCAAGGGTCGCCAATCACGCGGCTGATGAATAAAGTGTTCTTGGAGATGGCTAGCGATATTTTTAGCAACCAGTGCTGCACCCAATTTCTTGGCTGCAAAGGGTGACTCTTGCTTATACAGTGTGCCAACCGTGGCACGCTCTTCATTGTTTAATACCGGGCAATTGATCGCACCTGGAATATGATCCAGGGCGTATTCAGCAGGCGAGCGCGCATCGATGATGCAATCAAATTGATCTAAGTCCTGGCCCAACATCTCGGGCGAGAGTAAAACGGAGCTCAACGCAGCCCTAAATTTTGTTTGATGGGTTCAGGCCAAGGAGCAGGACGATTAGTCTTGAGATTAACCCATACCAAGGTTGCGCCACCGGCCGCACACAGTTCTTCTGGGTTGCTAGCGAGCGACATGAGGTTATAAGTATCCACGCTGGTGCGCCCTACCTTACCAATATAAGTACGCACCACGATATCGGCTGGGTAACTTACTTGGGCATAGAAATTACAAAACGCGTTTGCAATTAAGGCGCCACCTTCATCGTGATATGCACCGAATCCAAAGGACTCGATCCAGTGAATACGGCCTTGCTCCATGTATCGGAAGTAAAGCGTATTGTTCACATGACCAAACGCATCCATATCACCCCAGCGTAATGGAATAATCGTTTCATGAACAAATTTCTTATCAGCAGGAATTTCAATGCGCATGATTGGGGGGTTCTCAATAACAAATCAAAGCGCTAGTTTACCTCCAGGCTTATGCTTCCATCCGTATTTGGGCACGCAGATCCCGATAGAACTGAGGTCTTGCATCAAGGGGCACGAAGATGCCAATCGGCATCTCTTTGCTTTTCTCCTCCACCCGAATTAAGCGTTTACCACTCTCTTCTTGTGTAAGCGTTAACCACCGAGTATTAAAGACGTGACGCTCAATCTTTCCACCAATATTCTTCTCAATCTTCAGGGCCGTACCATCGATGGCAATCGATTCATAGTCAAGTGCATGACGTGCGTAGACGATCAGCGCAATGCCTAGTACGGTTAATTCAATCACAGTGAAAATCAAAATCATCCAAACGCCATGAAGCAGGAAATAGGTGGCGATAAACGATGAAAACAGAAACATCGATAAATAGAAATAGCCAACCTGGCGTGGCGTAAACGAACAATTACGTTTCGTATGCCACGTACGCATGGGTATTATTTTGCTAAAAGAGTGTTAGCGTATCGATCCATGGATCGCGCCAAATCCAGATCAAGTTTTGTGAGACCGCCTGCGTCATGGGTCGAGAGCGTAACCTCAACCCGATTCCAAACATTAAACCACTCGGGATGATGATTCATTTGCTCAGCCATCAATGCACACTGAGTCATGAATGCAAAGGCTTCCTTGAAATCCTTAAACTGATAGGAGCGCGTAATGGCATCTCGATTTGCAACCATCGACCATTGGGAGAGATCGGTGGCAATGGCTGAGCGCTCGCTTGAACTAAGAAGACTTGGCATCGTAATGCTAGGAGTTTTGTAAGGCAAGTTGATACAAAAAGGTTGAGCGAGCGCCCGAGCGGCAAAAGGCTAAGATTGGTTGCGGCATTGCTTTCAGAAGCTTAGCCATCTCTACCACTTGCTCAGGAGTAATTGCGCCACTCACAACGGGTAAGTAAGCATATTCCAGACCGTGCTCTTTGGCCATAGCAGCGATGGAGGCATTGCTGGGTTGCTCTGGACCCTCTTCACCATCGGGACGATTATTAATAATGCTCTTATAGCCCTGCTTTGCAATTTGAGCAACATCAGTAGGCTCAATTTGACCAGCGGTTCCAAAATTAGGGTTATGGCATGAAATATGAACGCTCATAGGATCCTTAATAATTATCACATCAAGAATTTAAACAGACTTTTTCTGGGTTCGCTCGAACAGCCACATACCCGCGACCATGGCAATGACAAAAACCAGGGCCTTCATTTCACCGGAACCGAGAGAAACCAGCGCGGGTCCCGGACAAAAACCAGCGAGCCCCCAACCTACTCCAAATAATGCACTACCAATGATTAAGGGGCGATCAATGTCGCGCCGCGTTGGGATATGCATTGCGCCACCCAAAAAACTTTGCGTGCGTTTCTTGGCTAAGTAGAAGGCAACTAAACCAACCAGTACCGCACCGCCCATCACAAAAATAAGGGATGGATCCCAGTTACCGGCCAGATCAAGGAAGGCCAAGATTTTGGCAGGATTGGTCATCCCTG
>JBDLUB010000215.1:0-2770 GCA_039805525.1 Pseudomonadota bacterium
CAACGGACGCTTATTCGCACCCGTCATTGCTTTACCGCGACGACCGTTATCCAATAAGGAGTCAACCGCTTCTTGCAGCATGCGTTTTTCGTTACGAACGATAATCTCGGGGGCGCGCAACTCTAAAAGGCGGCGCAGACGATTGTTACGGTTAATAACGCGACGATAAAGATCGTTCAAATCGGAGGTAGCAAAACGACCGCCATCCAATGGCACCAACGGACGCAGCTCAGGAGGCAATACTGGCAAAACCTCCATGATCATCCAGTCAGGCTTGATGCCCGAGCTTTGGAAGGCCTCTAATACTTTGAGACGCTTTGCGTACTTTTTAATCTTGGCATCGCTACCAGTAGACTTCAACTCTGAACGAATCGATTCAACCTCACGATCGATATTAATAGTACGCAGTAGCTCCCGAATACCTTCGGCGCCCATGATGGCAGTAAAGGCGCCTTCGCCAAACTCTTCCACCTTAGCGTTGTACTCATCCTCGGACATAATTTGACCACGCTTCATCGCACCCTCAGGCGTTAAACCTGGATCAACAACGACGTATGCTTCAAAGTAGAGAACGCGCTCAATATCACGCAAGGTCATGTCTAATACCATTCCCAAACGGGACGGCAAGGACTTCAGAAACCAAATGTGCGCAACCGGGGCAGCGAGTTCAATATGTCCCATGCGCTCACGGCGCACCTTGGCTAAAGTGACCTCAACGCCGCACTTTTCGCAAATAACACCGCGGAACTTAAGGCGCTTGTACTTACCACACAAGCACTCATAGTCTTTAATGGGTCCAAAGATCTTGGCACAAAAAAGACCGTCTCTTTCCGGTTTAAAGGTACGGTAATTAATCGTCTCAGGCTTACGAACTTCTCCGAAAGACCACGAACGAATCTTCTCGGGAGAGGCTAAGCCAATTTTGATGGCATCAAATTGCTCCTCGCCAGAGGTTTGCTTAAATAGATCGAGCAATGCTTTCATATCAGTTGCGCTCCATGTCAATGTCAATACCCAACGAACGGATTTCCTTCACCAGAACGTTGAACGATTCGGGCATGCCAGCATCAATCGTGTGCTCACCCTTGACGATGTTTTCATAAACTTTGGTTCGGCCAGTGACGTCGTCAGACTTCACGGTGAGCATCTCTTGCAGGACATAGGAGGCGCCATAGGCCTCTAGAGCCCAAACCTCCATCTCACCAAAGCGCTGTCCACCAAACTGGGCTTTTCCACCCAAAGGTTGCTGCGTGACCAAGGAGTATGGTCCGGTTGAGCGAGCATGCATCTTGTCATCCACCAAATGGTGCAATTTCAAGACATGCATCACGCCAACGGTGACTGGGCGCTCAAATGCATCGCCAGTACGCCCGTCATACAAAGTAATTTGCTGACGCGAGGGAGTCATGTGCAAACTCTTTGCCTGATTGTCTGGATAGGCAAATTCCAACATCTTGCCAATCTCATTCTCCGTTGCTCCATCAAAAACTGGGGTTGCAAATGGCAAGCCACCCTTCAGATTGCTCGCAAGCTCCATAATCTGCTCATCGCTAAACTCATCAATGTTTTCTTGACGACCCGTCTCGTTATAGAGAGTCTTAAAGAACTTTCTGAGATCAGTTACCTTGGCTTGCTCTTTGAGCATGGCATCAATACGCTTACCAATACCCTGCGCAGCCCAACCCAAATGGGTTTCCAAAATCTGACCAACGTTCATCCGTGATGGGACGCCCAAGGGATTAAGCACGATATCAACGGAACGACCATCGGCCATATATGGCATATCTTCGACTGGAACAATCTTAGATACAACACCCTTATTGCCATGACGTCCTGCCATCTTGTCGCCAGGTTGCAAGCGGCGCTTGACGGCCAAATACACCTTAACCATCTTGGTAACGCCTGGAGGCAACTCATCGCCTTGGGTCAGCTTCTTGCGCTTTTCTTCAAACGCTGCATCAAACTGCTTACGCTTTGCCTCAATTGAAGCCTTAATCGCTTCGACCTGAGTAGCAACGTCTTCTTCCGCCGGACGAATATCAAACCAGTGATATCGATCCAATTCCGATAAATACTCTTTTGTAATCTTGCTGCCTTTAGCTAACTTCTTGGGGCCGCCATTAGCAGTTTTGTTTAAGAGTAATTTTTGTAGACGATCAAAGGCATCGCCCTCAACAATCCGCAACTGGTCGTTCAGGTCTAAACGATAGCGCTGAAGCTCTTCAGCAATAATGGATTGAGCACGCGCATCACGCTCGATACCTTCGCGGGTAAATACCTGAACATCGATAACAGTTCCGCTCATACCCGATGGCACACGCAAGGAAGTATCTTTAACATCAGAGGCTTTTTCACCAAAGATTGCGCGCAATAGCTTCTCTTCTGGGGTCAGAGTGGTCTCACCTTTTGGTGTTACCTTGCCGACCAATACATCGCCAGCCTCAACTTCGGCACCAATATACACAATACCGCTTTCATCAAGACGTGCCAGTTGGGATTCAGCCAAATTGGAAATGTCTCTTGAGATCTCTTCCGAGCCTAGCTTGGTATCTCGCGCTACAACCGATAGCTCCTCAATATGAATCGAGGTATAGCGATCATCTGCCACAACCTTCTCAGAAATCAAAATAGAATCTTCGAAGTTATAGCCGTTCCAAGGCATAAAGGCGACGGTCATATTTTGACCCAAAGCCAATTCACCTAAATCGGTTGAGGCGCCGTCTGCAACCACATCACCACGCTTGACATGATCACCTACTTGAACGATTGG
>JBDLUB010000216.1:0-2762 GCA_039805525.1 Pseudomonadota bacterium
GGCAACCAACCCTGAATACACCAAGCAGGGCTTCAAAACCGCTTTTCGTCTAGTGGCCACCGATGCGCAACAGGGCCCGGCTCTAGCTGATTATGTGGCTAAGAACTTAAAAGCAAAAGTGGTGGCAATCATTGATGACTCGACCCAATATGGCAAGGGCCTTGCAGACGAGTTTGAGAAAACAGTCAAGGCAGCTGGTATCAAGGTATTGCCCCGCGAGGCCACTAATGACAAGGCAACTGACTTTAAGGCCATTCTCACCAAAGTGAAGGCCGGTAAGCCAGATGTCATTATGTATGGTGGAATGGATGCCACGGGCGGTCCCTTAGCCAAGCAGGCCAAGGAATTAGGAATCAAAGCGAAGATCGTGGGCGGAGATGGAATTTGTACTGATAAATTAGCTGAGCTGGCTGGCGACGCAATTAACAATGTGGTTTGTTCAGAAGCAGCTATGGCTCTTGTAAAAATGGAAGCAGGCCCAGAGTTCCAGAAAAAGTATAAAGAGCGCTTCAATATTGATGTCGATATCTATGCACCATTTTCCTATGATGCGGTTTATGTGATTGTGGATGCTATGAAACGTGCTAACTCAGTTGAGCCAGCCAAGATCTTAGCCGCGATGCCTCAAACACAAGTAAAGGGTTTGATTGGCAATATTGCGTTTAATGATCAAGGTGATCTCAAGGAGAGCATGATCACCTTATACGACTACAAGGATAAGAAGAAGTCAGTCCTCGAAATTATTAAGATTCAGTAATTCAATAAGCACCCACCGCGGTGCTTATTTTTTATAGACTAATTGTCGATGGATATTCTGCTACAGCAGATTTTGAATGGCTTGGTACTGGGTAGTATCTATGCCTTGATTGCATTGGGCTATACCATGGTCTATGGGATCTTAGGAATCATTAACTTTGCCCATGGTGAGGTTCTAATGATTGGCGCAATGGTATCCCTCACTCTTATTACGCTGATCACGCAATTACCCCTGGGTTTGCCACCATGGGCATTACTGGTTTTAGTTTTATTGATGACCATGGCCGTATGCGCTTTAGTCAGCTATTTAATTGAGCGCTTTGCCTACCGACCTTTACGTCAAGCACCACGTTTGGCACCATTAATTTCTGCGATTGGCGTTTCAGTTTTATTGCAAACCTTGGCGATGATTATTTGGTCTCGTAATCCCATGACTTATCCTCAGTTATTGCCCTCAAAGCCGATTGATGTCTTTGGTTCCGGGGCAACCATCACTGGCAAAGAAATTGTGATTATTGTTACATCCTTTTTAGTGATGGCTTTATTGCTCTTGATTGTGCAAAAGACTAAGCTCGGACGGGCGATGCGCGCAACGGCTGAGCAGCCCAGCGTGGCTGCGCTGATGGGCGTTAATCCAAACCGAGTCATTTCGATTACGTTTATGTTGGGCGGCGCGCTGGCAGCCCTTGCTGGAATTATGATGGCCACTAACTACGGTAATGTGCATTTCTCCATGGGATTTATTCCTGGATTAAAAGCCTTTACTGCAGCAGTACTGGGTGGTATCGGCAATATTCAGGGGGCGATGTTGGGTGGACTACTACTTGGTCTGATTGAGGCGATTGGGGCTGGTTACATTAGTAATTGGACTGGCGGTCTCTTGGGGTCCAACTATCAAGATATCTTTGCCTTTATGGTATTGATCTTAGTATTGGTATTTAGGCCTCGCGGTTTATTGGGTGAGCGAGTATCTGATCGTGCTTAAGCAACTTTTTTATCGCACATCCCATCGTGATCAACAACGATTTTGGATTGTCAGTGCGATCGTATTACTAGCGCTGCCTTGGATTGTCGGCTCGGTTGGTGGCAACTACTGGGTACGGGTGTTAGATTTTGCCTTGCTATATGTGGTTCTTGCATTAGGTCTCAACGTAGTGATTGGATTTGCAGGCTTGCTGGATTTGGGCTACATCGCTTTTTATGCGGTTGGTGCCTATAGTTATGCTTTACTCGCATCACCCCATCTCACTACTCAATTTCCTGCGATTGCCGCTGTTTTTCCTGCAGGGCTTCATTTTCCATTGTGGGGCGCGCTTATCCTCTCTTTTGGATTGGCTGCCATCTTTGGGGTACTTCTTGGCTTTCCAACTCTAAAGTTACGCGGCGATTATTTAGCGATTGTGACCTTGGGGTTTGGGGAGATTATTCGGATTTTCTTAAATAACCTTGATCGCCCCCTGAATTTAACAAATGGACCTAAAGGGATTGGCAGTATTCAGCCAATCGAGCTCTTTGGTATCAATCTCTCAAAGCCAATGAGTATCTGGGGTCTGGAGATTCCCTCGCTCTATTTACTCTTCTATTTTTTCTTAATCCTTGCCGTCCTAGTTGCCATTGTCTGCTCGCGTTTAGAGCATTCCCGAATTGGCCGGGCGTGGGTGGCGATTCGGGAGGATGAAATAGCCGCCGAGGCGATGGGGATTGAGACGCGTAATATGAAGTTATTGGCGTTTGCGATTGGCGCAAGTTTTGCAGGTGCCGCAGGGGTATTGTTTGCCGCCTTTCAAGGCTTTGTATCACCCGAGTCCTTCACTTTATGGGAGTCGATTGTGGTTCTGGCCATGGTAGTGATGGGCGGGATGGGTCATATTCCCGGAGTGATTCTCGGAGCGGTCTTGCTCGCAGTTTTTCCTGAGCTGTTACGAAGTATTGCAGCCCCGATTCAGCAATTTGTCTTTGGGTCGGTCTTGGTTGACACCGAAATTATTCGTCAGTTACTTTATGGC
>JBDLUB010000217.1:0-5017 GCA_039805525.1 Pseudomonadota bacterium
TTATTTTTCTTGGCCGAATACGCCAATATGATCTTGATTGCCGCCTTAACGTCGATCATGTTCTTGGGTGGTTGGTTGCCAATCCTTGATCTACCTATCTTGCGCGATATCCCAGGATTCTTTTGGTTATTTGCCAAGATCTTTTTTGTGCTCTCCTGCTTTATTTGGTTACGGGCTTCATTGCCACGGTATCGCTATGACCAAATCATGCGCTTGGGTTGGAAGGTCTTTATTCCGCTAACCGTGGTTTGGGTATTGTTGGTTGGGGCTTGGATTTTGTCCCCCTGGAACATTTGGAGCTAATCACTATGTTCAAGCGCGCCTCTCAGTTTCTCAATAGCTTAATGCTCAAAGACGTTCTTAAAGGAATGTCGATTACGGGGCGCTATCTGTTTAAACCTAAGATTACGGTTCAGTATCCCGAAGAGAAGACACCACTGTCACCACGTTTTCGGGGCCTGCATGCGTTGCGTCGCTATCCGAATGGGGAAGAGCGCTGTATTGCATGCAAACTATGTGAAGCCGTTTGTCCGGCCCTGGCAATCTCGATTGAGTCTGATCAGCGTGAGGATGGTACCCGCAGAACAACGCGCTATGACATTGACCTGACCAAATGCATTTTCTGTGGCTATTGCGAAGAGGCTTGCCCGGTGGATGCCATTGTTGAAACCAATATTTTTGAGTATTTCGGGGATAAGCGCGGTGATCTGTATTTCACCAAAGAGATGTTGCTAGCAGTCGGTGATGAATACGAAAAGCAAATTGCCGCCAACCGAGAGGCCGATGCCCCATATCGTTGATTGATTTATGACCCTCGACCCTAATTTGATCTTCTCAGCTTTCTTCTACGCTTTCGCGGCGCTCTTAGTGATTTCTGCATTACGGGTCATTACGGTCCCCAATCCTGTGCACGCCGCCTTATTCTTGGTTTTGGCGTTCTTTAGTGCCTCTGGTATTTGGATGTTACTCAAGGCCGAGTTCTTGAGTCTGATTCTGATCCTGGTCTACGTAGGTGCTGTGATGGTGCTGTTCTTATTCGTGGTGATGATGTTGGATTTAGATCTTGCGCATCTCCGACGTGATTTCAAGAAGTATCTACCACTCGCCATGCTGATTGGTGTGGTGATCATCTTGCAACTTTCTATCGTATTGATCCGTGGCTTTATTGGTACTACCGCACCAGTCAATGTCTTACCAGATGTAGTGGCGGCAAATAATACGCAAGCCCTTGGTTATTTAATGTTTACAGATTACATCTATGCTTTTGAGGTTGCCGGCATTGTTTTGTTGGTCGCCATCATCGCAGCTGTTGCTCTTACCTTGCGCAAGCGCAAGGATGTGAAGGGTCAAAATATTGCAGAGCAGGTTGCGGTTTCGGCTAAAGATCGGATGCGGATTGTCTCGATGGATGCTGAGCGTGATGCTAAGCAAGACCTAAAGTCCCGAACCAACTCAGGTGACCCAGCATGACCATCACCCTTGCTCATTATTTAGTCCTTGGCGCTATTCTGTTTGCGATCAGTGTCGTCGGTATCTTCCTAAATCGGCGTAACGTCATCATTCTCTTGATGGCGATTGAACTGATGTTGCTCGCCGTCAATATGAACTTTGTGGCGTTCTCCCATTACTTGGGTGATATGGCCGGTCAAGTATTTGTATTTTTCATTCTGACCGTGGCTGCTGCGGAGGCTGCGATTGGTTTGGCGATCTTGGTGGTTCTATTCCGCAAGGTCGACACGATTAATACCGAAGACCTCGATCATCTCAAAGGCTAGTTGATATGACCATTGCTTTAACAACGGCCCATCTCTGTGCGATTCCATTAGCCCCGCTCGTGGGGGCGGCGTTTGCAGGACTATTAGGCACTAAGTTCTTTGGCAACCGAATTGGCCAAGTGGCATCCCAATCGATCACCATCTTGGGAGTCGCCATCTCCTTTCTGCTGTCGTCCTGGGTTTTGTATGAGGTGATGAACGGCTATTACTTCGATGGCAGTGTTTACACCTGGATGAAGATTGGGGAGCTGAGTTTTGATATTGGTTTTCTGATTGATCCATTGACCGCCGTGATGATGGTGGTGGTGACCTTTGTCTCCCTGATGGTCCATATCTATACCATTGGCTATATGGCAGGCGAGGAGGGCTATAACCGCTTCTTCGCTTATATCTCCTTGTTCACCTTTGCAATGCTGATGCTCGTCATGAGCAATAACATGCTACAGCTGTTCTTTGGCTGGGAGGCGGTTGGCGTTGTGTCGTATTTATTGATCGGGTTTTACTACGATCGTCCTACGGCGATTTTTGCCAACATGAAGGCCTTCTTGGTCAACCGCGTGGGTGACTTCGGCTTTATCTTGGGCATTGGGCTATTACTCGCAGCCACCGGCTCGATGAACTACGCAGACATCTTTTCTCAAAATACGGTGATGGCAGCTCAGACTGTGCCAGGAACCGATTGGAATTTGATTACCGTTGCTTGTATTTGCCTCTTCATTGGTGCGATGGGTAAGTCCGCTCAGTTTCCATTGCACGTATGGTTGCCTGACTCGATGGAAGGTCCAACCCCCATTTCGGCCTTGATTCATGCGGCGACGATGGTGACCGCTGGTATTTTTATGGTGACCCGGATGTCGCCATTATTTGAGCTGTCCGATGTTGCCTTGAGCTTTATTCTGGTCATGGGTTCCATTACCGCGCTCTTCATGGGATTCTTAGGAATCGTACAAACCGATATCAAGCGCGTGGTGGCGTGATCGCCATCTTCCATCTAATGACTCACGCTTTCTTTAAAGCCTTGCTGTTCTTAGGTGCGGGTAGTGTAATTGTTGGCATGCATCACGAGCAGGACATGCGCAAGATGGGCGGCCTCTGGAAATATATGCCAATTACCTGTTTGATGATGTTAATTGGTTCGCTGGCATTAATTGGTACACCATTTTTCTCAGGTTTTTACTCCAAAGACTCGATTATTGAGGCAGTGGCGGCGAGCACCATTCCTGGATCGGGCTTTGCATACTTTGCGGTGATGGCAAGCGTCTTTGTGACCGCGTTATATTCCTTCCGCCTCTACTTCTATGTGTTCCATGGCAAGGAGCGTTTTGGTCATGACCATCATCATTCACATGATGCGCACGATGAGCATCATGGGCTCGCGCCAGGTGAGAAGCCGCATGAGTCACCCTGGGTCATTACCTTGCCGTTGATAGCATTGGCAATTCCTTCGGTGATTATTGGTTACTACACCATTGATCCCATGTTGTTTGGCAGCTTCTTTGGTGACGCGATCTTTATCGATGAGGCGAAGCATCCTGCGCTCGCAACGTTTGCATCCCATTTCCATGGCCCAGTGGCGATGGCTTTGCACGGCTTTACGACCCCTGTGTTTATTTTGTTGGTCCTGGGCGTATTGGTGGCTGCCATCTGCTATTTATGGGCTACATCCTTGCCTGAGAAGATTGCCAAAATCTTTGCGCCTATCAAGACCCTCTTGGATAACAAATACTACTTGGACGATTTAAATCAATGGATTTTTGCAAAGGGCGCATTGCTGATTGGCGGCGGCTTATGGAAGCAGGGCGATCAACGCATGATTGACGGTTTTGTGGTTAACGGCAGTGCGCATTTGGTCGGTAAGTTCTCAGGAGTAATCCGTCACTTGCAGTCGGGTTACCTCTATCACTATGCCTTTGCCATGATCGTCGGCCTGATTGGTTTGATGGCCTGGATTTTGTATACCCATATTTATATTGCTTACTAAGTACACCTGGTCATGATTCTCTCTTACGCGATTTGGATTCCGATTGTTTTTGGCCTGATGATTTTGGTCTATGGCTCGGAGCGTCCATCCGCTGGCGTGAAGTATTTAGCATTGTTTGGGGCCATTTTAGGCTTTATTGCCACCTTGCCATTGATCGCCAACTTTGATATCGCCAATGCTGGTATGCAGTTTGTGGAAAAGCATAGTTGGATTCCACGCTACGACATTAACTATCACCTTGGGGTAGATGGGATCTCGGTATGGTTTGTGGTGTTGACCGCCTTTATCAACATTTTTGTCGTGATCGCCGCTTGGGAGGTCATTACCGAGAAGGCCTCGCAGTACTATGCCGCATTCATGATTTTGTCGGGCCTCATGATTGGGGTGTTCTCAGCGCTTGACGGCTTGCTGTTTTATATCTTCTTTGAAGCAACGCTCATTCCGATGTACATCATCATCGGGGTATGGGGTGGACAAAACCGTATCTATGCCGCATTTAAGTTCTTCCTATACACCTTGTTGGGATCGTTGCTGGCTCTAGTCGCAATTTTGTATCTCTACAATCTGACCAATACCTTTGATTTGCTCACTTGGCACCGAGCGAAGTTAGATATTGTGGAGCAGGTACTAATTTTTATTGCCTTCTTCATGGCCTTTGCCGTGAAGGTACCGATGTGGCCTTTACATACTTGGTTGCCCGATGTTCACGTGGAGGCGCCAACCGGCGGCTCAGTGGTGCTGGCAGCCATCATGTTGAAGCTTGGTGCTTATGGATTCTTGCGCTTCTCCTTGCCGATTGCCCCTGATGCCAGCATCCTTTTAGGACCTATCATTATTTTCTTATCGCTCGTTGCAGTGATCTACGTTGGTTTAGTGGCACTGGTTCAGCAGGATATGAAAAAGTTAGTGGCGTACTCCTCGATCGCACACATGGGTTTTGTGACCCTTGGGTTTTTCATCTTCAGCCCTTTAGGTGTTGAAGGCGGCATCATCCAAATGATCTCGCACGGATTTGTATCGGGTGCGATGTTCCTGGCCATTGGTGTTTTATACGATCGTATGCATACCCGCAAGATTGCTGATTACGGCGGTGTGGTGCATCGCATGCCAAAGTTCTCGGCATTTATGGTGCTCATGGCAATGGCTAATTGCGGCTTACCAGCCACCTCGGGCTTTGTGGGTGAGTTTATGGTGATCTTAGCTGCTGTTGATTACGACTTCATGATTGGACTGCTGTCAGCGACTGCATTAATTCTTGGCG
>JBDLUB010000218.1:0-2750 GCA_039805525.1 Pseudomonadota bacterium
CACTAAAACATCGTAAGCTTATCTAAAAAAACTATGAACTCACTCGCCATCCCAAACCTTACAGCATCCGCAAGCCCGCAAGAGGCTCTCGACATTGCCCATTCTTTTTTACTAAAGCCTAATGGCCTCAGTCCTTCTGACCTTGATCAACTGTTTGGTGTGATGCACGCACATCGCTTAGATGATGCGGATTTGTATTTTCAGCATACACGTAGTGAGCAATGGAGTTTAGACGAGGGGATTGTCAAATCAGGTAGCTTCAATATTGATCAGGGTGTTGGTATTCGTGCGATCTCGGGCGATAAAACGGCATTTGCTTACTCGGATGTGATTAGCTCTGAAGCTTTATTAAAGGGTGCGCATGCTACGCGCGTAATTGGCCCCAAAGGTGGCAAGATTAAAGTCCGCGCCCCACTTTCAGCATCGACGCACGCTAATCCAACTCTATATAGCGCCCACAACCCTCTGGAATCCTTAAAGCCTCCAGAAAAAATTGCGCTCTTAGAGGCGATTGAGCGGCGCGCGAAGGCGCGTGACCCACGCATCATTCAGGTCATGGCCAGCCTTGCAGGCGAGTTTGATGTTGTGATGGTGGCTCGCTCGAATGGCTTATTAGCTGCCGATATTCGCCCACTCGTGCGCGTATCCATCCATGTCATTGCTGAGCAAAATGGTCGCCGAGAATCTGGCGCTGCCGGCGGTGGAGCGCGCGCTGACTACGGTTTTTTTGATACCCAGCGTATCAATCAGTGGGTCGACGAGGCTGTTGATCAGGCTCTCCTGAATCTAGATTCCCGTCCGGCACCTGCGGGCCTAATGACCGTTGTGATGGGACCGGGCTGGCCAGGTGTTTTGCTGCATGAGGCAATTGGCCACGGCCTCGAAGGGGACTTTAATCGTAAAGGGTCTTCTGCGTTCTCTGGACGGATTGGTCAGCGTGTGGCCGCTAAGGGTGTCACGGTGGTTGATGATGGAACACTTAGCGGACGTCGCGGCTCACTCAATATGGATGATGAGGGCACACCCACGCAGTGCACCACCCTGATTGAAGACGGTGTTTTAAAGGGCTATATTCAAGACAGCCTGAATGCGCGCTTGATGGGAATGCCACTAACAGGCAATGGGCGGCGTGAGAGCTTTGCCTCACTGCCCCTACCCCGTATGACCAATACCTACATGCTATCCGGTCACTATGACCCAGAAGAGATTGTGGCTAGTATTGATCGAGGTCTCTATGCCGTGAACTTTGGCGGTGGGCAAGTCGACATCACGAGTGGCAAATTTGTATTCTCTGCCTCGGTGGCGTATTGGGTGGAAAAAGGCAAGATCCAATACCCCGTCAAAGGGGCAACCATTATTGGTAACGGCCCAGAATCCCTCAAGCAGGTGAGCATGATCGGCAACGACCTTCGTCTAGACAGCGGGGTGGGCGTATGCGGCAAAGAAGGGCAAAGTGTCCCGGTTGGTGTGGGCCAGCCAACCTTGCGCATTGATGAGATGACCGTTGGGGGCACGGCTTGATTTGCATGCGCCTGTATTAGATCGCAACGACCTCTATCAGGCTTTAGAATAGAGGGTATGAGCACAAAACCCCATACCCCCCAAGAAAACTGGTACGCAAGCTTAGATAAAACCTCTGCGACCGATGATCAACGTGTCGGCAACATTACTGTTTTGCCGCCTCCCGAGCATCTGATTCGGTTTTTTCCAATCGTAGGCACGCCAACTGAAAAATTAATCGGGCGTACTCGAGACAAAATACGTAATCTAATTCATGGCAAAGATGATCGCCTCTTAGTGATCATTGGTCCTTGCTCAATCCATGATCCTTCCGCAGCATTAGAGTATTGCCAACGCCTCATGAAAGAGCGGACTCGCTTAGCGGATGACCTAGAAATTGTCATGCGCGTCTATTTTGAGAAACCCCGCACTACGGTTGGCTGGAAAGGTCTGATCAACGACCCCTATCTCGATGAGAGTTTTAAGATTGAAGAAGGTCTGCGTATTGCGCGCCAAGTTCTCATGGAAATTAATCGCCTGGGCATGCCAGCTGGTAGTGAGTTCCTCGATGTGATCTCACCCCAATACATTGCCGATCTAATTTCATGGGGCGCAATCGGCGCTAGAACTACAGAAAGTCAAGTTCACCGCGAACTCAGCTCCGGACTATCTGCGCCAATCGGATTTAAGAATGGCACTGATGGCAATATCAAAATCGCGACGGATGCGATTCAAGCAGCGCATCGGCCACATCATTTCTTATCGGTGCATAAAAATGGTCAGGTTGCAATCGTTGAAACCAAGGGTAATAAAGACTGTCACGTGATTTTGCGCGGTGGCAAAGAGCCCAACTACGAGGCGAAGTATGTTGAGGCAGCCTGTGCCGAGCTAGAAGCAGCAAAGTTACCAGCTTCCCTAATGGTCGATCTCTCTCATGCCAATTCAAGTAAACAGCATCAACGGCAAATAGATGTTGCCAATAATGTTGCCGAACAAATTGAGCGCGGATCCCGTAAGATTTTTGGGGTGATGATTGAAAGTCATTTACATGCCGGTGCTCAGAAGTTCACACCTGGCAAGGATGATCCAAAACAGTTGGAATATGGCAAGAGCATTACCGATGCCTGTATTAACTGGGATGATTCCGTGAAAGTACTCGAGCGTCTTGCCCAAGCCGTTCGCAAGCGGCGGCGCGCCTAGTCACCCGTTTAATTCACTAGGAACGCGGCTTTAAGCCGCGTTTTTTCTTA
>JBDLUB010000219.1:0-2732 GCA_039805525.1 Pseudomonadota bacterium
TCCGGTATCTGACACTGCTCGGTTAAATCAATACTTTGAAGAAGAAATTCGTAAACGCCCGGCTGAATATTATTGGGTTCACAAGCGCTTCAAATATCGCCCTCCAGGGGAGATAAGCTTGTATGATTAGTCACACACACTGAACGCATGTTATGACCCGATTACGCTTTACCAAAATGCATGGCGCCGGCAATGACTTTATTGTGATTGATGCGACTCGCCAAGACATTCGATCGATTACCCCAACGATTTGGCGCAAGCTAGCACATCGTCAACTTGGTATTGGGGCCGATCAAATCTTGCTCGTGGAGCAAAGTAGCCTACCGGATGTTGATTTTAAATACCGTATCTTGAATGCGGATGGGGGCGAAGTGGAGCAATGCGGCAATGGTTCGAGATGCTTTGTGCGTTTTGTTCATGAGGAAGGTCTTAGCACTAAAGATGAAATCCGAGTTGAAGTGCGCAATGGTCTTCTAACGCTCAAACGCTTAACGAACGGATATGTAGAAGTTGATATGGGCAGTCCCGTCTTTACCCCTCACGATATTCCATTTGATCCCTCGGGCCTTACAAGTAAACAAGAATTACACGAGACTCTTTATGCACTTCCGCTTAGCCGTAATATCGGCACGCATGCCGATTGGATTGCTGCTATATCGATGGGTAACCCTCATGCTGTTCAAGTGGTAGAAGATATTGATAGCGCACCAGTATTAACGGATGGGGCTCTCATTGAGTCACACCCTGCTTTTCCAAATCGAGTCAACGCTGGCTTCATGCAGGTGATTGATCGCCACACAATTCGATTACGAGTCTATGAACGTGGAGCTGGCGAGACCCTATCGTGCGGCACCGGAGCATGTGCTGCGGTGGTGTCAGGTATTCGCCGCGGACTGCTAGATTCCCCAGTAAAGGCAAGTACCCGTGGCGGGGAGCTCGAAATTTTGTGGAATGGCCTTCAGAATCCCCATGCCCCCGTTTTGATGCGTGGCCCCACTCAAACCGTGTATCAGGGCGAAATTGATTTAAATACGCTTTAAATCCCGTATCGAGCGCGGTAATTTTGAACTGCAGGTAGATGCGTTTGTAATTGCTGATCATTTGATTGCTGTAAATAACGCATCAGGCTATCCAAATTTGCGATTGCAATTACTGGTAAACCAAATTCTTGCCCTACGCTTTGTACCGCAGAATATTGGCCAATATTGACTGCGTCTCCGGATTTTTCCATGCGATCGAGCGCAATTAATACCGCGCAGGGCTTGGCACCCGCCCGCTCAATTAAATCAACCGACTCGCGCACCGAAGTGCCCGCTGAAATCACATCATCAATAATGACAACCCGACCACAAACTGGGGCACCAATTAAGGTTCCGCCCTCACCATGATCTTTGGCTTCTTTGCGGTTATAGGCAAACGGGGTATTACGACCGGCACGCGCTAGTGCAATCGCCGCACTGGCCGCCAAGGTAATGCCTTTGTACGCAGGCCCAAAGAGCATATCAAAATTTATTTTGGATTCCAGTAGTGCTTGGGCATAAAACTCGCCTAGCTTCCCCAGATGTGCGCCATCATTAAAGAGTCCGGCATTAAAAAAATATGGGGACAGTCGTCCGGCCTTCGTTTTAAACTCGCCAAAAGACAATACTTTTGCCTCAAGCGCGAATTGAATAAAGTCCAATTGATTTTGTTCTAGATTTACACTCATAGGTCTGTATGTTACGCATCATTTCTGCCAATCTCAATGGCATTCGCTCAGCGGCCAAAAAAGGCTTTATGGAGTGGATGCACGATCAACATGCTGATTTTATCTGCGTGCAAGAACTCAAGGCTCAGGAGGCTGACCTTGAGAGCGCAATCCTCTCACCGGCTGGACTTCATTCGTATTTTCATTATGCTGAGAAAAAAGGGTATAGCGGCGCTGGGATCTTCACCCCTCACCCCATCGATGACTTGCAAATTGGATTTGGCAACCCTGAATTTGATGCCGAAGGACGCTATGTCGAAATCTCGATAGGCTCCCTGTCGGTGGTTTCGGTCTACATGCCTTCTGGCTCAAGCTCTCCTGAACGACAAGAGGCTAAATTTCGTTTTCTAGATGCGTTTTTACCCCACCTCATTAAACTTCGAAACAAAGGGCGGCAAGTTGTTTTGTGCGGGGATGTCAATATTGCGCATCAAGAGATTGATCTTAAAAACTGGAAAGGTAATTTAAAAAATTCTGGCTTCTTACCAGAAGAGCGCGCTTGGCTAACCAAGCTGTTTACCGAAGAGGGCTATATGGATGTCTATCGACATCTCGAGCCCCATACGAGCGATACTTGTTATACCTGGTGGAGTCAGCGTGGCCAAGCATATGCCAAGAATGTAGGGTGGCGAATTGATTATCAAATCGCCACACCAGAGTTTGGCAAGTCCGCTAAGAAGGCTGGTGTTTATAAAAAGCAGCGCTTCTCAGACCATGCGCCGCTTATGATTGAGTACGACTGGGCACTTTAACCTGCATCCGGATTGCAATCCCAATCAAGATAAGCACCGGGATACCAATGAGTGCGGTCGAGATAAAAAAGCTCTCGTAGCCAAAGCGGTCAACATATACTCCAGAAAATCCGGCCATCCATTTTGGTAGTAATACCATCATTGAACTAAATAATGCATATTGCGTTGCTGAGTACTGCACATTTGTTAATGAAGATAGATAAGCAATAAAAGCAGCCGAGGCGATACCAGAG
>JBDLUB010000220.1:0-2716 GCA_039805525.1 Pseudomonadota bacterium
AATCCGAAATTTGTTTTGCGTAATTACTTGGCACAGCGCGCCATCGAGCTCGCCCAGAAGGATGATTTTTCAGAAGTCCAAAAACTCCTCCAGATCCTTGAAAATCCGTTTGCAGAACAGCCTCAGCATGAGGCTTACTCGCTCCCTCCTTCCAAAGAGCTGGAGGATATTGTCCTAAGTTGCTCCTCCTAATCCTTCTTTACAATCCAATCTATGACTAAAAGTGATGATCAATACCGTCAAGAACTCTCTGAGATTGAGTATCGCGTGACGCGCCAAGCGGCAACCGAACCACCCTTCTCAGGTCGGTACTGGGATCATTGGGAAAATGGCCTCTACCGTTGCGTCTGCTGTGGCACCCCATTATTTGTATCAAGCACCAAATTTGATGCGGGATGCGGTTGGCCAAGTTATCACAGCCCCGCCAACCCTCATGTCATTAGCGAGTATCGAGATTTGACGCATGGCATGATCCGAACCGAAGTGCGTTGCACAAACTGTGATGCCCATCTCGGACATGTCTTTGAAGACGGCCCCGAACCTACTGGACTGCGCTATTGCATTAATTCTGCATCATTGCGCTTTGAGCCGAGCCAAAACGCTTCTCTTAATCAACCCTCATGAAAAAATTTCTTTTTGACCTATTCCCGGTCATCCTTTTTTTTGCTGCATTCAAGCTCGCTGATATCTATGTAGCAACCATTGTGGCGATCATTGCAACTATTGCCCAAATTGTCTGGCTTTATCTGCGTCGGCAAAAAATTGAGGGCATGCAGTGGGCGAGCTTAGTGCTCATTGTTGTCTTTGGTGGTCTCACCATTCTGTTAAAAGATAAAACTTTTATCCAATGGAAGCCCACCGTCCTATATTGGTTATTCGCAGCAGTGCTCTTCTTTAGTGCTCAGTTCTTTAAGAAAAATTGGATTGAGAGTCTCATGGGAAAGCAAGTGACCCTGAAACCCGGTAGTCCACGTTCAATCTGGATTAAGCTCAATCATGCCTGGGCAGCATTCTTCTTCTTCATGGGTGTTCTGAACCTTTATGTAGCCTATACCTTCTCTGAGGATGTGTGGGTGAACTTCAAACTCTTTGGTGGCATTGGTTTGCTTATTCTCTTCATTATTGCGCAAGGGCTGTGGTTAAGTCGTCATATGGAGACAGATGAAGCATGATGACCAATCAAGAACGCATTGTTGCATTTCAGGCTAGCTTGCAAAAGCAACTCCAGCCATCCCATCTAGCCATTGAAGACGAGAGTCATTTGCATGCTGGTCATGCGGGTGCTGCTGGGGGTGCAGGTCACTTTCGGATCAAAATTACAGCGCAGGCATTTATGGGCCTTAATAGCGTCGCGCGTCATCGCTTGGTATATGGTGCATTGAAAGAGTTCATGCCGCACGAGATCCACGCACTGGCCATCCATGCACTTGCACCAAATGAGTCATAATTCTTCTTTTAGCCCCTTTATTCTCTATATGCATCTGACCAAAAAAATCATTCTCGCCTGCTCCATCGGCTTCATGAGTACCGCTGTAATTGCTCAAAATGCCGCGATCGTGAACGGTAAGCCCATTCCCAAGGCACAGCTTGATCGCCTCATTAAAAATTCAGGGCAATCTGCAAGCGATCCAAAAATTCGTGAGCAAGGCCGTGAACTTCTCATCACCCGTGAACTTATTATTCAAGAATCGGATAAGCGTGGTGTTGGTCAAAAGGATGATGTCAAAGATCAAATTGAGCAGGCGCGCTTGGGAGTATTGGTGGCTGCCCTCTTTGATGATTACATTGATAAAGGCGGCATTACCGAAGAAGATTATAAAACTGCATATGATTCCATTAAGAGTCAATTTGGTGGTAAAGAATACAAAGTACGGCATATCTTGGTAGAGAAAGAAGCCGATGCCAAAGCTCTCATTGCCAAAATCAAGGCCGGTGCAAAGTTTGGCGATCTAGCCAAGGCTAACTCTAAAGATCCCGGCTCTGCTCCTGAGGGTGGAGAGCTTGGATGGGTAAGCGATAAGGCATTAGTTCCTGAGTTTTCTAAGGCAATGACCTCTTTACAAAAAGGCCAGATGACTGACAAACCAGTGAAGTCACAATTTGGCTGGCACATTATTCAGCTCGAAGATGTACGCGATGTGAAGATACCCCCAATGGCTGAAATCAAAGAGCAGTTAAAGACAATGCTGATGCAAGATCAAGCCTGGCAAAAGGCTAAGTTCTCTGAAATGATGAAGAAGATTCGCGAGAGAGCGCGCATTGAGTAAGATGATTTTGCACACCATGTTACGTGTAGGCGACATTGCCCGCTCGGTTGATTTCTACACCCGCGTATTAGGCATGAACTTATTGCGCACGACCAATCGCGAGGAGCAAAAGTACTCCCTAGCCTTCGTGGGATTTGGGCGTGGCAATGAAGATGGGCAGGTAGAAATTGAGCTCACCTATAACTACGGCGTGAGCACGTATGACCACGGTAGCGCATACGGTCATATCGCAATTGCAGTCCCCGATGTTTACAAGGCATGTGAGGATATTGCTGCTGCTGGAGGCACGATTACTCGTCCTGCCGGCCCAGTTCAGGGTGGCAAAACCTTAATTGCCTTCATCACCGACCCCGATGGATACAAGATCGAGCTGATTCAGCGCTGATTGGATGCACTTGGCTGATTTATATGCATGCTAAGTATGAGGTTCGGGTTCTAAATCAAATTTC
>JBDLUB010000221.1:0-2710 GCA_039805525.1 Pseudomonadota bacterium
TTGCTTGTGAAAGTGAATGCCCAAGGCAAGGCCATCAGTAGCCGCGCACTTAACTAATTGGGCTTGGATAATTCTTCGCAATAAAGAAGGCACGGTCGACATTCACCTTCCAAACAATGCCATCCCCCACTTGTCCGGTCTGGCATGCCTGAACTAAGCGATCCATGATCGTATCAGCCACTTCATCGTTGCAAACAATCTCAATCCGAACTTTTGCCGAGTAATCGGTCAGCTCATCCTTGATGGTGGTTTTTTCGACTCGGTTCGGTGCGCTGCAACCCTCGACTTTTGTTACTGTCATTCCAGGAAAACCAGGGGTATCCATCAGCGCGGCCCGCACCATGGGTAACTTATTCGGACGAATCACTGCCTTAATTTCAATCACGCTTCAACCTTTTTTTCTTCAAACCAACCGTATAAGACCGGCAATACCAATAATGTTAAGCCTGTTGAGGTTATTAAACCTGAAATAACCACAATAGCAAGAGGTCTTGTGACCTCCGATCCCGGGCCGCCCGAAAACAGCATCGGAATTAAAGCCAACATCGCGACGGAGGCGGTCATCATCACAGGTCTAAAGCGATGCGCACACCCATCAATTAGAGCCTCATGCAAAGGCATGCCATCATCCCGCAATTGCTTGATAAATGAGATCAATACCACGCCGTTTAGTACCGCAATACCCCAAAGATTAATGAATCCGACTGCGGCGGGTACCGATAAATACTCGCCCGTGATAAATAGACCAAAAATACCTCCAATCGATGCAAACGGTAGGACCAAAATAATCAACCCAGCCAAACGAATCGATTGGAATAGCATAAAGAGTAAGAAGAAAATCGCGGCAATGGTGAGCGGAATAATGATCATGAGGCGCGCCATAGCACGCTCCATGTTCTCAAACTGACCACCCCACACCAAGGTGTAGCCCTCGGGTAATTTCACATCCTGCGCAATTTTCTTTTGGGCTTCATCCACAAACCCGCCCAAATCACGTCCCTGCACGTTGACACCAATCACTAGGCGACGCTTACCCGACTCGCGTGAGATTTGCGGTGGTCCATCGAGTAACTCGATCTTCGCCAAATCTTTCATCAATACTTGGGCGCCGTTAGGCGATAGCAAGATGATGTTCTCGATGGCATCGATCTTGTCACGATAAGGAGCTGGGTAGCGCAAAACCATGGGGAAACGGCGCTCACCCTCATAGACCGTCGAGGCCTGCTTACCTCCGATTGCGGTTTCGATTACGTCGTTGACATCGGCCACATTGATACCGTAGCGTGCAATCGCATCGCGGTCAATCTTGATATTGAGGTAATTTTGCCCTGAGGCTTGCTCAATTCGTAGATCGGTACTGCCTTTCATACGTGACAGAATCTGACTGATCTGCGTACCTAATTTAATTAAGGTTTGAATATCATCACCGAAGATCTTGATCGCGACTTGTGAACGTACACCCGAAACCATTTCATCAACCCGTGCGGCAATCGGTTGAGAAATCACCAACTCCACACCGGGCAAGGTCTTCAATTTCTCACGGATTTGATTGGCAATCTCCTCTTGACTCAAGTCACGATCACCCAAGGGTTTCAAGGTCACAATCGGATCGGACTCGAATGGTTGACCAGGGTCGGCTGGGGACTCACCGCGTCCTAAACGGGATACCGCCATTTCCACACCAGGGATGGTCATGATTCGTTTGAGAGCTTCAAACTCCAACTTAATCGACTCATCGAGCGCAATATTGGCCGAACGCACAATCACGGGAGTGATTGAACCCTCTTGCATCACCGGGATAAATGATTTACCCAAGAAGATGAATAGAACAACGCTGGCACCCAGCGCAATCAGAGCGCGTTTTACGACTAAACGCGGATTCTTCAAACTCCAATCGAGCATGAAGTTATAGGGTTTACGCAGCTTTGCCACAATCTTCGTATCGTCCTCACTGCCACCTTTTAAGATGTAAGAGCATAGGACGGGAGATAGAACAAAAGATAGGATCAGTGAGATAGTGAGCGCAATCGCAATCGTGATCGCCATCGGAGCAAACATCTTGCCCTCCATCCCCTCGAGAGCAAGTAAGGGCATAAATACCAAGATGATGATGCCCACACCAAAAAGCACGGGTTTACCAACTTCGGTGGCTGCTTCTAAGATAATTCGGTTGCGGGACTCACCCATTTTTAGGCGAGCGCCTAATTTGGCGAAAGTGTTTTCAACCACCACGACTGAACCATCAACCATAATGCCGATTGCGATTGCGAGGCCGCCCAAAGACATCAAGTTCGCTGAGATGCCATAGCGGTTCATCACAAAAAATGTGAGTAGCGGAGTCAAGATTAGGGTGGCCACCACAATGATCGATGAGCGCACATCGCCCAAGAACAGAAAGAGCAACACGATCACCAAGATGATGCCCTCAACTAAGACCTTGGCAACGTTGAACATCGCCGCATTAACCAGATCGGTTCGGTCATAGAACGGAACAATCTGCAAACCTTCTGGCAATAACTTACGCTCGTTGATATCGGCGACTTTGTCTTTGATGCGATTGACTACCTCCCGAGCATTCGCGCCGCGGTTCATCTGAATAATGCCGGCCACGCCCTCGGTGACACCATTTTTAATAATGGCGCCCTGCCGAATCTCATTACCAATCATGACCTCAGCCACATTGCGCACATAAACTGGGGTTCCCTTTACC
>JBDLUB010000222.1:0-2692 GCA_039805525.1 Pseudomonadota bacterium
TGGGCAAATAGAGCGTCATGAGTAATCCTGCTACCAGAAGACCAAGAAAAATAATAAACATAGGCTCCAGACTTTGACTAAGAATCGCCAATCGATGCTCTAGCTGACTTTCAAACGAGCGCGACCGATTGACCAGCATGGTATTGAGCATACCGGTTCGAGCGCCTATTTCAAGTAATTGAATGGTTTCAGAGTCAAAGAATCGACCGTTAGGATCAGTGTGTTTCATGGCAATCCCAAGATCCCAACCCAAGGAAAGTTGCTTAAATAGCTTGGCACTCAAATCATGACTGAGCCAATGATTGGATGATTGTGCACAAATACGAATCGACTCTAAGAGACTTAAGCCCGATTGCAGCAAATGTGCAATGTTTTGGCACCATGTGATTTGATGCGATAGTCGGATCAAATCCCCAAATATTGGAATTTGAAAGCAATGACGATCGCACCACTTTTGAAACCGGATTGATTTTCTCCAAAGAATTAACATACCTGCGCCTGTCATAAACATTGAACCCATAATTACTAGCGCATGCTCATTGAAGCCTCTCGATAGACCAATCAACAGCTGCGTGCTCATGGGTAATTCAGCGTGAAAGTGATGAAAGATATCTTCAAAGCTGGGTATAACCCACAACAACATGGTGGTAACCATCAGCATCGAAGCACTAAAGGTAATTGCAGGGTAGGTCAGCGCCTGCTTCATTTGCTGCACAAGTGATTCCTTAGCAAGCAATTGTTGATGAATTAAAAAAAGCGATTGCTCTAATGCCCCAGTTTTCTCTCCAATCGATATTAAGCCAATACAAATCGGACTAAACCATTTACCCTTTGTAGAAAGGCTGGTCGCTAAACTGTGGCCGCCTTTGAGTCCTTGGATCGTATGTGACAGAAATGATCTCCAATGTTTGGGTGAGCACTGCTCTAGCAGATGGAGAGCCTCAAGGAGCGGCACCCCTGCTTGCAAGATACTATGAAGCCGGTATGTAAAGTTGATTTGATCGCGAAGAGAAAGAGAGCGCCCAATCATCATGGAATTTCATGAAGTAAAACCGATTGGTCAATTAACCCTTGATGGAATAAGGCATCAGCTTGATTGCGCATTGAGTAAAACCCATCCGCAATAGCAACTTCTTTAAGTTCCGTTGCAGTCACTTCTAATTCGATCGCGGCAATGAGCTTGGGAGTAGAGGGGAGTACCTCATGAATTGCAAACCGCCCCAGCTGTGAGTCTCGATACCGAACTAAGCGCTGGGAACTAACAAATAATAGATTTTGGGCGATCGAGTGGGGCTCGACCCCAAAGTTTCGGAGCCGTTCAATGCACGACAAAGCTTCGCGGGTATGAATGGTACTCAGCACCAAGTGACCAGTTTGTGCAGCACTCACAGCAAGTTTGGCTGTTTCTGAATCACGGATTTCACCAATCATCATGACATCGGGATCCTGACGTAGGAGGGCGCGAATGATGGCATCGAAATGTAGCCCAGCCTTTGGGTGATATGCAATTTGGTTTACCCCTTGTAAACGGATTTCAATTGGGTCCTCGACGCTGCAAAGATTGAGATGAGGTTGATTCAAGTAATGAAGAAGGCTATAAAGCGTTCTTGTTTTGCCGCTACCCGTTGGGCCACACACTAGAATCAAGCCATGCCGCCGACTTAGGCACCCTTTGACAATATCTAGCTGGGAGTCGGTCAAGCCAATATGGTCAATTTCCAATTCAGAATTGGTTGTTCTGAGAAGTCGAATGACTGCCTTTTCACCAAACAAGGTGGGCATCGTAGAGACCCGGCAATCAATTTCATGACTCATTATGTCGCCACAGCTAATTGTCAGTCGACCATCTTGCGGTAGGCGTTGTTCAGCAATATCCAACTTCGCTAGAATTTTGATGCGAGTAATTAGTCGAATATGATCTGTTTTTGGGTAAGACCTAAAAGGACATAAATCACCATGAATTCGAAAGCGTACGACACACGCATTTTGCTGCGCTTCGATATGAATATCGCTCGCAACTTTATTAACAGCAGATAAAGCAATTTCTTGCCAGAGACGAATGATATGGTGATCAGATTCTTCGAGTGGCTTACGGAATAGATTCTGGGTGCTTGAGACAGTCTGAATCAAGGCGCCGACAGACTTGGCTCTTCAGGTGACGGTTTGTGAAGCTTCACCATCTTAATCCCTTGATCATCAAATTGAATAATCTCCATCACCACACCCCCAACTTTGACACTGAGGTCATGATCCGGAATTTCTTCAAGTTCTTCTAGAATGAGTCCATTGAGTGTACGGGGCCCATCAATGGGGAGCTGCAATCCCAATAATCGATTAAGGTCGCGTAAATTTGCGCTTCCATTGGCTAAATAAGAGCCATCACTGGACCATTGATCTTGAGTGATCATGCCTGGAAAGGAAGTAGTGAACTCCCCGATTAATTCTTCAACGATATCTTCAAATGTTAGTAAGCCTTGAACACTGCCGTATTCATCTACAACTAGACTCAAGCGTTGCCGATTTTCTTGAAAAAACTGCATCTGTTGCATGACCGGTGTGCCCTCGGGAATGAAGTAGGGCTCACTTAAGAGTTCTCGAAAGTCGCTGTGGCTTAGCTCTTCGCTACCGAGCAAAGAAAGTGCTTTTTTAACCGAAAGGATGCCGCTAATTTTTTCAGGATCTCCCTCGCATA
>JBDLUB010000223.1:0-4211 GCA_039805525.1 Pseudomonadota bacterium
ACTATCGCTGTCCATGCTCTCCCCCATCTCCCAATAGCGCGGCGCGGCCACTTGGTTCAACAACGCCCGGTAGTGCAAGACCGGTAGATCAAAGCCGCTACCATTCCACGACACCAACTGGGGGGTGTATTTTTCAATCAGTTCGTAGAAAGCTTGCACGAGAGTTTTCTCATCATCGGCTACGGTTCCGAGACTGCCAACCTTAAATTGGGGCAGACCTTCTTTAGTGGTTCTGCGGATCACGCACGAGATCGCAATGATCTTTTGCAAGTAAAGGGGTAAAAACTCATGGCCAGTTTGGGCTGCACGTTCATCCATCGCAGCCTTTGCGACTTCAGCATCGCTCATCGAGTCTGGATAGGAATTGAGCGCCCGCAATCCGGCGACATCCGGAACGGTCTCAATATCAAATACCAGAACGCTGGGGATCGATTTAGCCAAACGGGTGATTGCAGTTATTGCAAATACTGCATTGGGTTAACGGGCTTACCGTTCATGCGCACCTCAAAGTGCAACTTCACCATATTGGCATCGGAGTCGCCCATCTCGGCAATCCGTTGGCCCTTGCGAACGTTCTCACCCTCTTTCACTAAGAGTGTGCGGTTATGGGCATAGGCAGTGAGATAGGTGTTGTCATGCTTGACGATGACCAGATTGCCATAGCCTCGCAGACTATTACCGGCATAAACCACTTTGCCATCGGCTGCCGCTTGAATAGGCTCACCCATCTTGCCGGCAATATCAATACCCTTGTTCTTGGCCTCATTGAACTCCTCGACCACTTTACCTTTGGCAGGCCATGAGAGCTTAATGGGCGGATCCACAGCATCGGCTTTGGGTTCAGTAACAGCGACTTCTTTCTCATCGGCTTTCTTGGCAACCACTTTCTTATCGGCTGGCGCTTTACTGTCAGCGGGTTTGATAGGCTCAATGGGCTTGGTTGTTACACGAGCTGTGCTTGGCGGTGGCTTAACCCGTAAGACTTGATCAACCTCAATCAAATTAGGGTCGGTGATGTTGTTCCATGCCGCAATGTCCCGATAGGACTGCCCGTTATCGAGCGCAATCCGAATCAAGGTATCGCCGCGCTTAACTCGATAGAACCCAGGTGGCACTGGCTCTTGAGCAGGTGTGCTCGCTACCGGTGAACTCCGATCCGTAATGGTGGCCGGTTTAGTTCTAGGAGGTGTCGAACATGCAGCGAGTGCTAAAGCGATAACCGCTATCAGTGCGGTCTGGCCGTAGCGGATCGTGTATCGGGATTGTGGGCTGTCATGCAATGGATTCATATCACCCCTGATTGTAAGGGCACAAAAAAGACCTCATCAAGTGCGGTCCTTTGATAGCGGTGGGAGCTTACCCGCTCGATGAGTAAGAGCTGTTGCTCGGTCTCGCTTTTAGAGACCGGGGCAATTAAGCGCCCCCCAATCGCCAGTTGATCCAATAAGGGGTCTGGTACCCCCAACCCCGCCGCAGCGAGAATGATTCCGTCAAAAGGTGCTGCTTGTGCTAAGCCCCGAATGCCATCGCCATAAATCAGGCGTAAATTGGAGATGCGAAAGGGTCGTAATTTAGTGCGGGCCAGATCATGCAAAGCACGAACCCGCTCAATCGAGTAAACCTCTTGCGCCAATAAACTCAGCACCGCCGCTTGGTAGCCACATCCCGTACCAATCTCCAGCACCTTGCCCAAGGGTTGTTTATTTTTGTGCAGAAGCTCAATCAACAAATGAATGGCGTGGCACCGTGGCTATGGCTTGTAAGACCTGCGGGTTCTTAATCCCCGCCTCATGCACCTTGCGTGCGAGGTCTTGGCGATGCCCGGCAAAGCGCTCGGCTGCTTTCATTCGCGGTCCCAACCGGATGCGCGCATACTGGCTTGGCGGGCATGGTGTGTGAGATCGAGTTGCATGGGCGTGATCGAGATACACCCTTCATTAATCGCATGAAAATCCGTCCCTGGAGAGATATCACGCGCTTCCCCTGCAGGGCCGATCCAATAGATGTCCTCACCGCGTGGGTTTTGTTGCACGATCACCGGCTGCGAATGATGACGCGTTCCTAAGCGGGTCACTCGCCAGCGTTTGAGCTGCTCATAATGGCCATTGGGAATGTTGACGTTTAGTAAGGTGGCGATGCCATCACCGCGCTCCATCGGCTCTTGCAGAGCCTGGGTCACGATGTCACGCGCTGCCTTTGCCGCATCCTCAATTTGGGCCCAACCACGATCCACTTGTGAGAACGCAATGCCCGGTACCCCAAACATCACGCCTTCAATTGCAGCAGCAACGGTACCTGAGTAGAGGACATCCTCGCCCATGTTCTCGCCTTGATTAATCCCTGAGACCACCAGATCGGGTTTGCTCTCCAAAAATCCGGTCATGGCCATGTGCACACAGTCGGTGGGCGTGCCGTTCACAAACAGAAATCCATCGCGCTCACCACCGGCGACCCGATGAATACTCAAGGGTCGTGAGAGTGTGAGCGAGTTCGATGCGCCGCTGTGGTTTTGCTCCGGCGCCACAATCGTTAGCTTCCCTAAGGGACGTAGTGCATTAACCAAAGCGAGTAAGCCAGGGGCTAAATAGCCATCGTCATTACTCACTAAGATGTGTGGGACTTTACTCATAGATGCTTTCGTTTATTGTTTTAGCTGATGGAGCGGCGATCAAGTAAGGCGCGAGCCAAGGTGCCAGCATCCACATACTCCAACTCACCACCCACCGGAATGCCGCGGGCGATGCGGGTTGCTTTAATGCCTTTGATCTTTAAAACCTCACCAATGTAATGCGCGGTCGCCTCACCCTCGCTCGTGAAATTAGTGGCCAGCACCACTTCTCGTACGGGTCCACCGAACTCCGGTTTCTCGATCCGATCAAGTAAGCGATCAAAATGAATCTCATTGGGGCCCATGCCATCCAGTGGTGAGATACGACCCATCAGCACAAAGTACTGACCTTTAAAACTCATAGTTTGCTCAACCATCACCTGGTCGGCCGGGGTCTCCACCACGCACAGTAAAGCGGGGTCGCGACGTGAATCACTGCAGGTTGTACAAAGCTCGAGTTCGGTAAAGGTATTGCAACGCTGACAATGTCCAATCGACTCGACTGCCTCACCCAATGACTGGGCTAAGACCGCTGCGCCATTGCGATCATGTTGCAATAAGTAATACGCCATGCGTTGCGCTGATTTGGGGCCAACGCCAGGCAAGACCCGCAGGGCCTCCACCAAACGACTGAGTGCGTCTTGAGGCTCGTTTGGTGATTTGGTGCGACTCATCCGACTTTAGAACGGTAACTTAAATCCGGGGGGCATCGGCATCCCAGCAGTTGCGCCCGACATGAGGGCTTGGCTAGCTGCTTCGGCCTGCTTGAATGCATCGGTATACGCAGTGACCACCAGATCTTCGAGCATCTCGCGATCATCCATTGCTGCTGGATCAATTTGCACCCGCTTCATCTCATACTTGCCACTAATCGTGACCTTCACCATGCCGCCAGCGGCTTGACCCGTGAGCTCCAAGGCATTGAGCTCCTCTTGGGCGCGCTTCATCTTCTCTTGCATTTGCTGGGCTTGCTTCATTAAACCCGCAATTTGACCTTTCATCATGGTGTGCTTCTCCGCTATCGAAATTAATTAATGGGACGAACCGAGCCCGAGACCACTTTGGCCCCAAACTCTCGCTCAAGCTCTTTTAAGAATGGATCCTCAGCAATTTGCTCTTCGGCATTGAGTTTTTTCTCTTCATAAATTTGGGCGTCCACTTTAGCAATCGTGTGATTGGCCTTACCCTCACCCAATTGCAGCTTCACAGGTTTACCATACTGGGCTCGCAAGGTCTCCCCAAATCGGGCTAGCGCATCATCAGTCGCCAATTGCGGCATTGCGGTCGTGAGCGTAATGAAGAGTGTCGTTGGGGTATCGCGCCACTCTACCAGCTCAGTTTGGTGAGCCAGTTGCTGTAAGAGTCCTCGCAGTGGCAGGTTTCGGACGAGCGCATGCCAATCGGGTTTGATCTCACTATTGAGATTCGGCGCATGGGCGACTGTCTTGGGCGCAGTACTTGTAAAAGTACTTGCAACACTCTTTGCAACCGGCTTTGTCTCCATGGACTTACTTGCAGGAGAGGCTGGTTTAGAGGTTTGCGTAGCAGCCTTCGGTGCGCTGTTCGCTGTTACTGACGTGCTGCCACTGCCACCGGGCTTGAA
>JBDLUB010000224.1:0-2675 GCA_039805525.1 Pseudomonadota bacterium
TATTGAATTTATATGTTGATTTTGGTTGCTATAAAGAGCATTTGATTTCGTTAACCAAATAAGTGGATGAGTGAAATGGCTCAAAAAAATAAACACCATCAGGAGATCAACATGAAAGAGTTTTTTGGACTAATTTTATTGACCTTGGTTCTCTTGGCCGCCATTGCTTTGGCTAGCAAGCATGCGAATGCCGGTAGCAAGGATATGCAGCCAGCACAACCGCTTCCTGTATATCAAACCGAATGTGGCTCGTGCCACTTAGCCTACCCTCCCGGATTCTTACCAAAAACCTCATGGGAGCAATTGATGTCCACTCTTTCCAAACACTACGGAACGGATGCCTCAATCGATGCCAAATCCAACCATCAAATCAATCAGTGGCTATCCCAGTATGGAGGCAGCTATAAGCGAGTCAAAGAATCGCCACCTGAAAATCGTATCACTAAATCGGCATGGTTTGAACGTAAACACCGCAAAGTGAAATCCAATGACTTTACGAAGCCATCCGTGAAAAGCCCTGCCAATTGTGCAGCCTGCCATAAGCGGGCTGAGCAAGGTCAATTTGACGATGATGATGTTCGGCTTCCAGACTAAGGCCATTCGATGAAAACACTCAAGCAAATTCTTCACCTAGCAGGCGCCATCACGTTTATAGGGGCATACCTTACCGCCGATAGTGAATCTTGGCGTTTGATTCATGTGTATCTGGGTTATGGTTTTGGGGTTATTTTTACACTTCGTCTCATCATTGGCTTGGTTCCAAAAACATCGATGGCACTTCAAACAATTTGGATGCGTGCGAATCTATTTAAAACGATTGTGCAAGATCTAAAGGATCTAAAACTTGAGCGTCTTTTCAAATGGCAAATTTGGTATGGCTCCGGTATGGGAATTTTGGTATTTCTAATGTATTTTTTATCCATCCCGCTCGTTTTATTTGGAATCGTGACTTATGAGGAATTTGGTGGGAAATGGTTCATTAAATTTGCTGAAAATACCCACGAATTTATTGGTGAGTTTTATCTTTCGATTGTTTTGATTCACTTGGTACTTGTTTTTGGAAAATATCTTTTGTTAAAAACAAAAAATCAATTCCTAACGCATGCTAATTAAATAGGCTGCCTTTTTAGGGTTAATCTATCAGGAAACTGGTGTGGGTTAGGTCAACAAAATTTAAGGCAAGGGCCTGAAGTTTGTCGTTTAAAACGACACTTCAGGCATTCTCATTCGGTTTTATTGTCAGATATTAATTTTTTGGCTTTTCAAACACCCCCAATATGGACGTCCCCCACGGAAATGATAAGTGATGACCCAATGGCGTTTCTGCATAAAACACAGCTTTAAGGGCATTATTAATAATGGGATGAGGCGTCTTGTACTCTTCTTTATAGAGTTTTGCCATTTGCTCCTCATTAAGCTCTTTGGGGCGGGTTTTGCGCGATAGCCAGTACAGCGGACTCAGCAAGAACATAAAGTAGCGTGAGTCTTTGAGGATTAACCCACTATTCTTTGCCAGTTCCTGATACTTTCGTTTGTCGTAGCGACGCACGTGCTTTACGAACTCATCGTTGTATGACCAAAAGAAGTCAAGCGCTGGGGTCGCCACAAATAGCTTGCCACCCGGCTTCACGGCTTTGGCTGCCTCCCGCATCACGGTGACATCATCCGGACAATGCTCAATTACATCCAATAAGTAAGCGGTATCCCACTGCTCCTGCATTTGTAAATCCATGAGGTCAACGTGATATAGGTCAACATCCTCATCTAGTACCCCTTTGGCATTGAGGAGTGCTACCCGGGAGGAATCCGCCAGCGCCAAATCGGTTAATCGATTAGGGATTGTTTGAGTAAGGTATTGCACCCAGCCGCCACATCCACCGCCCAAATCAATGGCTGAGAATTTTTCGGATGCTTGATGACGCTTTAATGACTCTAATAAAAAACGATGGCGCCCTAGATACCAAAAATGCTTGGATTGCATTTCAAATAAATGAGCAAACTGATCTTCAACAAATTCATCATTACGGTGCGTGACTGGTTTTTGTGGCACATAAATGCCAACGCTATCTTGGTAATACATAAACATCCCCATACCGATTTCGCACCCTATTAGGTGCAGAACTTGGTTTCGTGAGAAACCGCCCAGAATGGAGGTGAACAACCCGCTAAGGGTTTAATGCAATGAAATGTACTTTTTAGGGATTGCCACCAGCCATTGGCTTACCTACTGCGGTAAGCGCTTAGATGAAGTGGCGATGGGGTGGCGCTAAGGCCGGGGGTGGGAACTTGGGGTTGAGAAATGAAAACGGGACCAATAAGGTCTTGGCAAACGAAACGCGCCGAATAAAGGGTCGATCTTTTAAGACTAAAAGGACGACTGCAACAAAAGCAACCACAAAAGTGGTGTCGAGAAAATGCTTACGCGCATCTGGAACAGTCACTGCATATGAATCCGGGGTTGGCTCAGGACTGCCATCATCTAAGAGTCGCGCACTATCAAAAGAACTCAAACCCGACATATGAAATCCTGAATCGTTATCTCCAGCGATATGCGCATGTAAGAACGGTGACATGCACTTGAGGAAAATTCCCAAGAACAAAAAAACTACCAGAGATGATCGATTGAATTTAAAACGCATGATGGCATTCTAAGTGGAACTGTAAATCTTGAATAA
>JBDLUB010000225.1:0-2663 GCA_039805525.1 Pseudomonadota bacterium
GTTCACATTGGTCTTCGCTGGGTCTAAACCCAACCCCTTGGTCACAGCAATTGCCTGAGCAGCAAAGGCTTCATTGGACTCAATCACGTCCATCTTGTCTAGAGTCAATCCAGCGCGTTGCAAAGCAATCTTGGTTGCAGGAATGGGACCCTCGCCCATGATGTGATTAGGCACACCAGCGACTGCATAAGAGACCAAACGTGCAATTGGTTTTTGACCTGATTTGGCAGCCACATCAGCCGCCGCTAAGACCATGAAGGCAGCGCCATCGTTGACACCGGATGCATTTCCTGCAGTGACTGTGCCACCCTCCTTTTTGAAGGCAGGCTTCATCTTCGCCAAGGTCTCCATGGTGGTATCGGGTTTGCAATGCTCATCGGTATCAAACACCACATCACCCTTTCGGGTTTTTAAGGTAATAGGTACGATTTGGGATTTAAAGCGGCCTTCTTTAATCGCTACTGCTGCGCGACGATGAGATTCAACAGCAAACGCATCTTGATCTTCGCGCGTGATCTTCCATTTTTCAGCTAAGTTCTCAGCGGTGATGCCCATATGACCCACACCAAAAGGATCTGTGAGAACGGCAACCATGAGGTCAATCATCTTGGTATCGCCCATGCGTGCACCATTACGCATTGCTGTCGCTCCGTACATCGCGCGTGACATGACTTCAACACCACCGCCCACACCATAGTCATAGTCATTAAGCATGATGCCTTGCGCGGTGGTCACAATCGCTTGCAATCCAGAACTGCACAGACGATTCACTGCCATTGCTACGGAATCCATCGGTAGTCCCGCTTGGATTGCCGCCACACGTGATACATAAGCGTAGCGTGAGTCCGTTGGCATAGTGTTACCGACCGTCACATAATTGATCTTGGCAGGATCTGCGCCAGAACGGGCAACTGCTTCTTTCATCACCACACCAGCCAGTTCCGATGGCTCCATGCCACTGAGACTGCCGCCATAACTACCAATTGCAGAACGCGCTGCACTTAAAACTACGACTTCACGACTCATCATTGTTCCCCTCTTCACACATTAGCCGAATAGCTAGTTTTAGCTCATTATCTACACTTGCACAATCAGATCATGCCCTTGCGTATCAAGAACGGTTGCCTTCACAAACTCCCCAACCCGATACCGCTTGGAGGGCTTGCTGGGTGGCAGGATCCGCACAATCCCATCAATTTCTGGGGCATCGGCGGCACTCCGACCGATCCCGCCCTCTGGGGTCACATGATCAACCAATACCCGAATGCGTTGGTCGACTAATCGCCGCAAGCGCTGACTCGATTGCTCCTCGGCAAGCGCCATAAAGCGGGAGCGCCGCTCCTCGCGAATGGGGTCTGGAACAGGGTTATCGAGCGCATTGGCGGTAGCGCCCTCTACCGGTGAATAGGCAAAACATCCGGCTCGATCGATTTGTGCCTCTTCCATAAATTGCAATAAGGCTGAAAACTCCTCTTCGGTTTCGCCTGGAAATCCGGCAATAAAGGTGCTACGTATCACAAGATCAGGGCAAATCGTGCGCCATGATTGGATTCGATCCAGATTTTTTTCTCCGCTCGCAGGTCGCTTCATGCGCTTCAGAACGTCTGGGTGTGCATGCTGAAACGGAATATCAAGATATGGTAAGAGTCCAAATCCCGTGTCCTTAAATTGCGCCATGATCGGAAGTATCTGATCAACATGTGGATAGGGATACACGTAATGCATTCGAACCCAAGCTTGATGCGATAGAG
Source organism: Pseudomonadota bacterium (assembly GCA_039805525.1). Lineage (GTDB taxonomy): Bacteria > Pseudomonadota > Gammaproteobacteria > Burkholderiales > Burkholderiaceae > Polynucleobacter. The sequence goes on from JBDLUB010000225.1 coordinate 1,752, forward strand.
CGAGCTCATGAAGTGCAAGCGCCAGATCGTATAAGCGGGTCTTGATGGGTTTGCCATCCCAAAATCCTGTACGGTACTGAATATCCACACCATAGGCACTCGTGTCTTGCGAAACCACCAAGAGCTCTTTAACTCCTGACTCAAAGAGTTTTTGAGCTTCTTGCAACACATCGCCGATGGGACGTGATACCAAATCGCCTCGCATACTTGGAATGATGCAAAAGCTGCAACGATGATTACAACCCTCCGAGATTTTGAGATAGGCGTAATGCTTCGGCGTTAGTTTGATCCCTGCAGGAGGCACAAGATCCAAAAATGGATCATGCGGTTTAGGTAAATGGGTGTGCACAGCTTGTAAGACTTCCGCGGTTGCGTGCGGCCCGGTTACCGCTAATACTTTGGGATGAATACTCGTAATCAGATCACTACCATCGGCATTTTTCTTGGCGCCCAGGCAACCGGTGACGATGACCTTACCGTTTTCGGTGAGGGCTTCTCCAATCGCAGACAGGCTCTCCTCCACTGCAGAGTCAATAAAGCCGCAGGTATTGACGATCACCAGATCAGCCCCTGCATAGTCTTTTGCGGTCTCGTAGCCTTCGGCACTTAACTGCGTCAAGATGAGCTCAGAATCCACCAATGCTTTGGGACACCCCAATGAAACAAAGCCTACTTTTGCAACCACGAATAAAGCCCGATCTTGAAATGATGAAATGAAAGTTTGTAAGCCCTGCGCTTAGGAGTTGGAATTCGATGCGTCAGATTTACCTTTGAATGGGAAGCCAGTAAAGAGTTGGTTTGAGCCTTGCATTTGCTCCTGCATTTTTAAGAACAAGTCTTTGCTCTGGTCCATGTAGTTGGTCATTAGATTTTGCATAAAGGGATTTTGCAAGTTCATCATTTGGGTCCAGG
>JBDLUB010000226.1:0-2651 GCA_039805525.1 Pseudomonadota bacterium
AAGAGAATCACATCGCTGCGGCTGGTAGTATTGCGGCAGTATTGGCTGCTGCCCATCAACTCAACGCAGGGGTTGATGTACAAATTGAAGTAGAAAACCTCGCAGAGCTCCAAGAGGCGATCGATCATGGCGCCAGGAATATTTTGCTTGATAACTTTAGTCTCGATCAAATGCGTGAGGCTGTAAAGCTCACCAGCGGCCGAGCTCTCCTAGAAGCATCTGGTGGTGTTACCCAAGATCAACTCCGTGCCATTGCAGCAACGGGTGTCGACCGAATCTCGATTGGGAAATTGACTAAGGACATTCAAGCAATCGATTACTCGATGCGAATTGATCGCATCAACTAGATTGCTGGGTTTGAATCGGGGTCAGAATGGTTGGATATGAAACCGGCCAGGTTTTTGGATAATCGCGACTAAAGTGCAATCCGCGGCTTTCCTTGCGTAATAGGGCAGAGCGCACGATCAACTCCGCACATTCGAGCAAATTACGTAACTCGATCAAGTCTCGGCTCACCCTAAAATTAGCATAGTAGTCTTGGACCTCAGTTCGCAAGAGCTCAATGCGGTGCAAGGCGCGCTCGAGTCTGCGGGTGGTTCGCACAATCCCCACGTAGTTCCACATCAAGGAGCGTAGCTCATCCCAGTTATGCGCAATGACGACTTGCTCATCGGCGTCTTCAACTTTACTTTCATCCCACAGCCGCACCGGGGGTTGCTCAACATCGCCCTGCTCTAGGATATCTGCTGCTGCAGCCTTACCAATCACGACGCATTCCAGTAATGAGTTGGACGCCAAGCGATTAGCGCCATGCAATCCAGTGTAGGTCGCCTCACCTACCGCATATAGGCCGGTTAAATCGGTACGCCCCTTAAGGTCGGTGACGACGCCCCCACAGGTGTAATGCGCAGCGGGTACCACCGGAATTGGTTGTTTGGTAATGTCAATTCCCAGGGCGAGACAGCGTGAGTAAATCATGGGGAAGTGTTCGCGGATGAATGATTCTCCAAGATGGGTTGCATCGAGATGCACATAATCCAAGCCATGTTTTTTCATCTCAAAGTCGATGGCGCGCGCCACGATATCGCGAGGAGCGAGCTCCTTGCGCTCATCGTGCTCTGGCATAAATCGATGCCCATTGGGCAACTTCAAGATTCCGCCCTCACCACGCATCGCCTCGGTAATGAGAAAGGTGCGATCACTTGGATGATACAAACAGGTTGGATGAAATTGCACGAACTCCATATTTCCGATTCGGCAGCCTGCGCGCCATGCCATTGCAATTCCGTCGCCAGTGGCTGTATCAGGATTACTGGTATAGCGATAGACCTTCCCTAAACCACCGGTTGCCAGCACGACAGCCTTTGCTAGGATGGTTTCTACTCGACCCTTTTCAATATCGAGTGCATACGCCCCATAGCAACGATTGGATTTGTACTTCGCAGGTACTTGTAAATGTTTGTTGGTGATGAGATCGAGTGCAATCCAGTTCTCAAGAATCCGAATATTTGGATGTGCTTTGGCTTTATCCAGCAATACCTCATGAATTGCTTTACCAGTTGCATCGGCAGCATGTGCAATACGTCGATGACTATGCCCACCCTCACGGGTTAAATGCAATCCTTCGGGGCCAGATTGATCGGGGGTAAACGGTACGCCTTGCTCAACCAACCAATGAATTGCTTGCGCACTTTGCTCAGCAACGTAACGCGCTACCGATTCAACGACAAGTCCTGCTCCGGCATTTACCGTATCGACCACGTGCGATTCAATACTGTCCTCTTGATCGAGAACCCCAACAATCCCACCTTGCGCCCAAGCGGTTGCCGCTTCGCTCAGACGACGCTTGGCCATCAAGATGACCGGTTGACGGTCTGCGAGGTGAAGGGCAACAGTAAGGCCGGCTAAGCCGGCCCCAATAATTAATACAGGATGATGATGGTCATGCGCTACGCTCATTGAATGAGCATAGCATCGTTTACCGTTCGGTCATAACCAATGTGCTGGGCCGGCTTGCCGCCTTTATGAACTGCCACAGCGCAATACTTAAACTCTGGAATCTTGCCAAAGGGATCCAACGCAGGGTTGGTCATTAGATTAGCAGCCGCCTCATAGTAAGCAAACGGCATAAATACAGCCCCACTTGGCGTGCCATCATCGCGGCGGACATGAATCCCAACCTCGCCCCTACGGGACTTCACGGTAATCACATCTCCTGGGTTTAGACCCAACTTCGCCATGTCTTCACCGCACATCGAGGCGGTCGCCATGGGCTCAATCGCATCCAAAACACCTGCGCGTCGGGTCATACTTCCGGTATGCCAATGCTCTAGTTGACGGCCCGTAATTAACACATAAGGATATTCCGTATCGGGTCGCTCATTGGCCGGAATAATATCGGCAGGTACCAGTTTTACTTTGCCATCGGGCGTTGGGAAGCTCTCGTCAAACACAATGGGTTGACCTGGATCATCCTCGCTTAAGCATGGATAAGTGACGCAGGACTCACGCTGTAAGCGATCCCAAGTAATGCCATTGATCACAGCATGCATGGCACGACGCATCTCATCATAAACCTCAGCAACACCGCACTCCTCGCCTTGGTAACCCCACTGCAAACCAATGCGTTTAGCAAGCTCCTGAATAATCCA
>JBDLUB010000227.1:0-2636 GCA_039805525.1 Pseudomonadota bacterium
AGTTTTAGAGCAGGCTGGATTTACTTCGGCTCAAATTGAATTGTTGCGCACAAAAGGCGCGTTTGCTGCATGAGAGATAACATCAACGCTCGGGTATATTGCGAGATTAAGAACTCGATCGCACATCTCTTTTTTGATCATCCTCAAGCGCGCAATGCCATGACGCAGGCGATGTATGAGCAATTACGAACGATATGTTTAGAGCTTGCACAAAATCCTTCTGTACGAGTCGCTATTTTACGAGGGATTGGTGGCAAATCCTTTGTCTCAGGTAGTGATATTGCCCAGTTTCAATCCTTTCAATGTGGTGCCGATGGGGTTCAGTATGAGCGTATGATTGATCACTATTTAGGACCCCTTCAACAACTACCGATGCCAACGATTGCGGTTATTGATGGACTCGCAGTTGGTGGTGGTTTGGCGATCGCGGCCTTATGTGATTTTCGGATAGCGACTCCAACTGCAAAATTTGGGGTACCGATTGCGCGCACACTTGGTAACACCCTCTCACCAAGCAATATCGCTTGGCTAACTGCCCATCTCGGGGTCGCAATCACAAAACGCATGCTCTTACTTGCTGAGTTAGTTTCGGCACAAGAACTTCTGGAACAAGGGTTTGTCTACCAAACCGGTGATTCAGAGGATCTTGATCGGATGAGTACGGATCTTGCAAAACAATTAGCTGCTCTAGCACCAATCACGCAAAAGGCATCCAAACTCATCATGGCGCGCGTGATCGGACATTCATTACCGAATTGCGATGATTTAATTACCGAGGTGTACGGCAGCGCAGACTTCAAAGAGGGTGTAACAGCATTTTTAAGTGGTCGCCCTCCAAATTGGCAAGGGAAGTAAGGAGAACAAATGCCTGAGATTGTGCGCAATGTCTTTGGTGAGCCACTCGTGCCCTGCTCGTTTGATCCGCTCACTGGTTTCTTTCGGGATGGTTGCTGTAAGACCAATAACGAGGATGTTGGTTTGCATTTGGTATGCGCAATCATGACCGATGAATTTCTGGAATTTAGTCGTCAGCGGGGCAATGATCTGATTACCCCGAGACCAGAGTGGAACTTTCCAGGACTCAATGCTGGCGATCAATGGTGTTTATGCATTACCCGCTGGCAAGAGGCTCTAGCCAATGGCTGTGCACCACTCCTTAAACTGGAGAGTACCCACATGAATGCACTTGATCATGTGGATTTTGATACGCTTAAGTTATTTGCGCTCGAGAACCAGTCCGAGCTCTAGAGCCTTACACAATTTTGGTATGGAGAGTCGGTAAGCCATCTACATGGCCTTCCAATACATCACCGCGTTTGACCGCAGCGACTCCTGCGGGGGTTCCTGAGAAGATCAAATCACCCGGCATTAGGGTAAAAAGCGTGGACAAGTAGGCAATCGTCTCGGGTACATTCCAGATCATCATGGCAAGATCACCGTCTTGCTTTACTTGACCATTGACCGTGAGATAAATACGGCCCTTGGATAAATGTCCACATTGGCTTACTGGCACCAAGGCCGAGCATGGTGCGGACTGATCAAATGCTTTACCGGTATCCCAGGGGCGCCCCATTTTTTTGGCCTCCCCTTGCAAATCGCGACGGGTCATATCGAGCCCCAAACCATAGCCCCACACATGATCCAAAGCTTGGTCTACAGAAATGTTAGCCCCGCCTTTGCCCAAAGCGACAACCATTTCTAACTCGTGATGGACATCATTGGATAAAGCAGGATAAGCCATGTCATGACCCTCGGTCACAATCGCGGTCGCAGGCTTCATGAAAAAGAATGGTGGCTCGCGGTCGGGGTCATGCCCCATCTCACGGGCGTGATCGGCGTAATTACGGCCAACGCAATAGATGCGATTGACGGGGAAGCGCTTGGTATCACCCGCAACAGGCAATGATGGAGTAACGGGCGCTGGAATAACAAATGATGTGCTCATGAATCGTCCTAATCAGGTTTGGTACAGTCTTCTGAAATCGCGAGGTCTGGATTATTTTGTCCAAGATAAACAGCAATGATTTTAACGGACTGATTGCCCAGGGGCTTACCGAAGTGGCACCAGTTGATGGCCTCTACAAAGGAGGTGCCAGATCGCACAATCTTTTTGCCCTTGCTGCCGTAATCAAGCTCTAGGTCTCCGCTGGCGATATAGGCGAAGAGTGGTATGGCATGGCGATGTAATGTGGTTTGCTGTCCCGGAGGAATCTCAATCTCAAAGGCCTGAATCTGGGGTGTTCCACTGGGGTAACGAAAGTCTTGACCAATACTGGTCTTTGCACTATCCATCGGAATTGGCTTGACGCGTATCGTTTTGAGAGTCTTTGTGGTTTCTTCGCTTGCCCACCCATTTCCTTGAAGAAATAGTCCTGCTGTTAGCATGAAGATCAGTCGATTGAGCTTAAGCATGATCATGATAGTAGTTGCTTGAGTTCTTCCAAGAACAGCTCTTCCCCATGGTTTATTTTCTCGTGCCACTGCTCACCTGCCTGATCGTCAGCAGCATCACTGATAAATTTATACGAGCGCCAGGGGATTTGATACTGATGAGCAACTGCCGCAATGGCAAATAACTCCATATCCACTACATCGACCTTACGTTCAATCAACCAAGGATCCGTGCTGGTTACAAA
>JBDLUB010000228.1:0-2631 GCA_039805525.1 Pseudomonadota bacterium
ATCAAATTGTGATTGCCTCGACGATCATGGGGGTTTGTGAGGGCATTCGCTATGCCCAAGCGGCGGGGCTTGATGCCTCGGCGGTCCTCAAAGTCATTGCTAGTGGTGCGGCAGGCGGCACCCAGCTCAATGTGCAGGGGCCGCGCATGATTAAAGGCGACTTTGCCCCAGGATTTATGGCTGAGCACTTTATGAAAGATATTGGTCTTGCAGTTGAATCTGCGGAGCAGATGGGGCTTCGTTTACCAGGCTTGGAGCAAGCAAAGCGTCTCTACCAACTAATGCTCGATGATGGGATGGCACGAGATGGCTATCACGCTCTTTACCAACTTTACATAGCTAACAAAGTCTGACGTTTTATGTCGACGCTAATTACCAAGCAAACACCCTATGCTTGGGCATTTATTCTGGTGGCGCTCGGCACAATTATTCATTTGGCATTGGGCTTTACAACCGAGCTATCGGTTGATGAAGCGCATTACGCCCTCTATGCAGATCATCTCGCATGGAGTTATTTTGATCACCCGCCACTAGTGGGGTGGATACAGTGGCCACTGGTAGCGATCAATGCGCCTGATGGTATTTTGCGTCTCATTCCGATTGTGCTGTGGATCATCTCGTGCGTGATGGTCTATCAGATTGCCGAGCAAATCTGGAATCTCTATCATCCGCAATCTGAGCCACAATCATTCTCACGTGCGGGATTATTTTCAATTGCTGCGATTGTTTTTGCACCGCTACCGCATGTACTGGCAGTTGGATTGGTGCCTGACTCCCTATTAACGCCTCTTGCCCTGGGTATTGTGTGGATGGCTCTGCGGTGGATTGCCCAGGATGGTCAATATCGTTTTAGCCAATGGATTCTATTGGGGGTGTTGTTTGGATTGGCTGGACTGAGTAAATACACAGCCGTTTTATACGCACTGGCATTTAGTATTGCTTGCTTGGCCGTCCCGCGGTGGAGCGCCTTGCGGGAGCCGGGGTTTTATATTGCTATTCTGGCTGCACTTGTCCTCATTAGTCCTGTACTTCTGTGGAATGCCGCCTATGATTGGATCTCATTTCGATATCAAATTGATCATGGTGCCGGGGGTACTTGGCAATGGCGGCGAGTGGCTGCCTTTATTGGAATCCAAATCGGCGTCTTTGGATTTCTGCCCTTACTGGGCTCATGGAGTATGCTGCGCTCGTCATTAGCCCAGCCTTCCAAGAAGCCGGCGGTGTTATTTGTTTTCTTTGCCCTACCCTTTGCAGTGTTTGCCGCTTTATCCGGAGGTGGCGGCTTGCCGCACTGGACTACACCCGCATGGTTTTGCTTAGCCCCTTTAGCGGGCGTTGGACTTGCACTTTGGTGGGAGCAAGGGAAGCGTTGGCTGATTAGTTTATTTTTAGCCATACAAGGGACGCTGGTTGTCGTCGGACTAACGCTCGTAATGACTGCTGGCTATCCGATTGCCAACCAGATGAAATCAAATCCGCTAGCTGATTTATATGGCTGGCGCTCGGCATCCACACTTGCCAATCTCTTGGTTAAAGAACTCAAGGCAAGTGGTATTGCTGTCCAAAACTGGACCTTAGCAAGCCGAGTCGCTTGGTATGCCAGACCAACATCTGTTTTTGTATTGGATGATCGATTTGATCAATTTGATCTATGGTTTGGGTCACTGCCCGAGGGATCAAATGTCATTTTGCTCAATTGGTCGCAAATGTCCTTTAAGCCTCCGGTGGGCGAAGGTCAATTTCGGACCTGCCGCCCCTTGGATCGACTGAGCATCAGCCATATGGGTGAAGCACTTAGCCAATTTGAACTTAGTTACTGCCAGGGTTGGGGTGGAAAGGCTAACCCACAACGAGAGGCATTATCCTTACGCCCATGAGTGCCTCATGGAAAACCGTACTAAAGAAGAGTTGGCCCACCATTCGGATCATTCTATCGATTGCTTTGTTATGGAAAGCAACGAGCGGCATTGATTGGAAAACTCTCTTTGAATCCGAGTTGCAACTAGAAGCTCAATGGCTGGTTGCTGGTGCCCTGTGCATCACTGCCGCCTTTGTATGCGGCGGCCTGCGTTGGGGATTATTTATGCGACGAGCAGGTTTCCAGGGGAGTCTGATGGGATATATTGGACTGTATTTCTCGGGGGGCTTAATTAATCAAGGCTTACCGAGCACTTTAGGGGGCGATAGCTATCGAGCAATTGCTGGTACGCATTTAACCCGTGGCGGCCAGCTCGGTCAACAACATGAGCTTACAAAAGAGCTCTCTCATGTCGAGGACCTTGCAAAGCAGAACCCAAAATTACGATTAGGATTTTCCATGACCCTTTTGGATCGCATGGTCGGGCTTATGGGGAACAACATCTTGGGCGGCATTGGTTTGGTATTGGGTGGGGCCACCCTTGCCTCCTGGGGAACCGAGTTAGGGTATTGGGTTTTGGCACTCATGATGGGTGGCGGTGTTGTATTGGCCTTTGCCTTAAGTTATCAACCGCTGATGACCATGATTCGTTCGCTCTTAGCACGCTTTGCCCTAGACCATGCGCTCCCGGGAATTCGGTTTGCCTTTGCTTGGCCAACCAATATTGGGCAAGCTATTTTTGCTGTCGGCATTCATTGTTTTAATATTCTGGC
>JBDLUB010000229.1:0-2839 GCA_039805525.1 Pseudomonadota bacterium
TGGATGATCTATGAAATGAAAAAACGGGGGCTTTGTCCTTCTGCCATCATTTTTAATACCGTCAATCCAATCTTGGCCCAAGGAGCTGCTCATGGTGGCATCACCATGTTAAGTGGCTTTGATTGTGATATCACCTCATCAATACCAAGTGGCTCAAAACTAAGGATTGATCCCAAAAACCAAACCGTAGAAATTCTGTAATTGGCCTGCCCAGCAGGAGTCGAACCTGCGACCTACGGCTTAGAAGGCCGTTGCTCTATCCAGCTGAGCTATGGGCAGTTGGGATGATTGATTTTAATGGACTATCCCCTGCCTTTGGCTCTTTTGGGCAATTTATTAAACTCCTGTTATAAATGGTGTTTTCATAACAAAAACTGCGTTGGAGATTTCATGAAATTCCTCAAATCTTGGCTTCTGTTGATTGGTTTAAGCCTTTCTCTCTCTTCTTTTGCTCAGTTTCCTGCTGATGTTGGTGACGATAAGTATCAGCCTCGCTTGGGTCAAGAAGGCAAGGATGTAATCTGGATGCCAACTGGCAACGAGCTAGTCACTCAAATGCTCAAGACCGCCAAGGTAGGCCCTAATGATTTGGTCTATGACCTCGGTGCTGGTGATGGCAAGATTGCTATTGCTGCAGCTAAAGAATTTGGTGCGCGCGCCGTGGGTATTGAGTTCAATCCTGATATGGCAGCCTTTGCCCAACGCAATGCTAATCGTGCAGGTGTGGGTGATCGTGTCAAGATCATTAATGGCGATATCTTCAAAGAAGACTTCAGTAAAGCCACGGTGGTTACGCTCTATTTATTGCCTGACCTCAATTTACGTCTGCGCCCTACTATCTTGGCCATGAAACCTGGTACCCGCGTGGTCTCACACGCGTTCACAATGGGTGATTGGGAAGCGGATAAAGAAATTGATGTGGGCTCCAAAGGTTACTTCTGGGTGGTTCCTGCCAATGTGGCTGGCGAATGGCAAATCGATGGTGTTGACATGAATGGCAAAGGCACTCTCAATTTATCGCAACGCTACCAACGGATTGGTGGCAATCTCACCATCAATGGTAAGTCCCAACCGATTCTGAATCCAACCCTTGAGGGTGACAAACTAAGTTTTGGTTATCTCGATCGCAAGAATAATCTGCATACAGTCAAAGTGACAGTCAGTGGCTCCCAGTTAAAAGGTGAAGACAAAGGTGGCTCGACGTTTGCTGAAGTAACCGGTAAGCGTCGCTAAATCTTCGTAGATGGGAAGCTCTTTGGGCGCTAACGCTAGCGCCTCTCCTCAACGTTTGCTCAGCCCCCTTGGGGCTGTTGCCATTATTGTGGGTATCGTCATTGGTGCCGGCATCTTCAAAACCCCATCGATGGTAGCCGGTATCACCGGTGACATCGGTTGGGCAATTACGATTTGGATCGCTGGCGCACTCATCTCATTGATGGGTGCCCTTTGCTATGCTGAGCTCGCTACCCTCTATCCTCACGCAGGCGGTGATTACCATTTCTTGACCCGTGCGTATGGCAAGAACGTGTCGTTCTTATATGGCTGGGCCAAGGCAATGGTCATTAACACTGGCTCGATTGCATTACTGGCTTTTGTATTCGGCGACTATATGACCAAGGTTTTGCCTTTAGGAGCTCACTCCTCCCTCTATTGGGCATTCTTGATTGTGATTGCTCTCACGCTCATTAACTTGATTGGTATTAATGCATCAGCCAATGTCCAAACAGTGTTAACTGTTCTAGAGGTGACCGGTTTAGTCGCCATCATCATCGCTGGCTTTGGTTTATTTGGAAATGCTCCACCACCTACTGATAATCCACCTCTCTTTAGTAGTACACCCCAATTGGGCATGCTTGGCCTGGGGATGGTCTTTGTCTTACTCACCTTTGGCGGTTGGAACGAATCTGCTTACATCTCCGCAGAACTCAAAGGCACCAGCAAAACGATTGTGAGCGTCATCGTGATTAGCTTGGTGGTCATCACCATCATCTACCTATTGGTAAATATTGCTCTGATCAACGGACTGGGTCTGAAAGCGCTAGCCAGTAGTAAGGCCGCCCCTGCCGATCTATTGGGATTGGTCTTTGGCCCCGTGGGTGAAAAATTACTGGGTTTATTTGTGGCAGTTGCCGCACTCACCAGTATTAATGCCACCATGATTGTGGGAGCCCGCACCAACTACGCGATGGGTGAAGACTGGGATGGCTTAAGCAAAATGGGCAAATGGGAATCTGCCCGCGGTACCCCGACCTTTGCATATTTAGTTCAAGGCATCATCAGTCTGGCCTTGGTTGGCTTTGGTGCCCTACAAAGCGATGGCTTTGAGGCCATGGTGGAATTTACTGCCCCGGTCTTCTGGACCTTCTTGTTATTAGTTGGCCTTGGCTTATTTGTATTGCGGTTCAAAGATCGCTCCCCGCGCCCCTTTAGCGTTCCCCTCTACCCCATTACACCGCTCATCTTTTGTGCCTCATGTGCCTACTTAGCGTATTCGAGCATCATGTACGCCCACAGCAAAGGAGCGGTTGAGATCTCGTTCTATGTGATGCTGGCAGGTTTGGTTGCATTACTGATTCTGCGTCTACGCAAGGTCTCTTAGGTCATTGAACTTTGAACTTTCATCTTGCTCTGTAAACTAGGGCTTTTGTGGGTGTGGTTCATGGGTTTGTCCTGGTTCATTCAATGCGTTTTTCTGATGCTGGTTTTGGCTGGATTGCCAAGATTTGGTCATGCATTTGAGCCATTAAACACCGATGACGCAGGCACGATTGGCAAGAGCGTCAATCAGATCGAGCAGTACTTTTATGTTCTACACAACAACACGCCAGGTAATCCTGGT
>JBDLUB010000230.1:0-2607 GCA_039805525.1 Pseudomonadota bacterium
AATACATAGGATTGGAATCGAGTCTGCGCTTGCTGAATACAAGCCAGTAATCATGTCCGTTCCAGCAGGACCAGAGGTGCCGATGCAAACACCGATATTGCCTGCCTTCGCACGGGTATAGCCTTCAGCCATGTGGGAAGCGCCTTCGACGTGGCGTGCCAAAATATGGGTTATGGATTGACGCTCTCGTAATTGTGCGTACAGGGGATTGATCGCAGCACCAGGAACGCCAAACGCGGTGGTGATGCCCTCTTTTTCCATTACCAAAACAGCTGCCATTGCGGCTTTCATGAGTGCCATTGTTGCCTCCTTTTGAATAAGATGAATGAATCATCGCTAAATTGAGGTATTCTGAGAAGTGTGATACCTTAATATCATCTATTCTATTTTGGAATATATTAGTTTTAACTTATTTAAATCAGTGGCTTATGGATCGAATTCAAGGGATTTCCTTATTCATACGAGTGGTCGAAACTGGCTCATTTAGCAAAGCCGCTAACAGTTTGGGCATCACCCAACCCACGGCCACCAAGCATGTCGCCGCTCTTGAAAAGCGCCTAGGATCCCTTTTACTCCATCGCAGCACCCGTGGGGTTACGCCCACTGAAATTGGCAAGATCTATTACGAGAAGTGCAAAACGATTATTCATGAAGTTGAGGACGCCGAGAATCTAGCCGGCCTTTTGCAAACCGAGGTACAAGGCAAACTCAATATCAGCAGCTCCGTGGCCTTCGGTCGTCGTGTACTAACTCCGCTGGTCCTAGAGTTCATGCGAGATCATCCACAGTTACAGGTAAGCCTCAATTTAGATGATCGCTACATTAATTTGGTTGAGGAAGGTGTCGATCTAGCGATTCGGATGGGCCGCCTCTCCGATTCTAGTTTGGGTGCACGCTTTTTGGGTCTTAATCCTTGGGTTCTGGTCGCCACCCCTGAATACCTCATGCAAGCTGGCACGCCCTCAATACCCAGTGATTTAAGTCGTCATACTGCACTCATCTACAGCTCGGTTCAGGGAGACCATCGTTGGCAATTTACTGGTCGTGACGGCTCCAATAAATCCATTCAGGTGCAAGGCCCCCTCTACTCCAATAATCTCTCAGCACTTCTATCTGCAACTAGGCAACATCTCGGAATTGCCGCCCTTCCTTGGTACGTGGCTTACACGTCGGTCCAGAGCCGGCACCTCAAACCTTTACTAGAGGATTGGACCATGCCCGCTCAAGAGATTCATGCGGTCTATAGCTCACCACGACTGCTAACCAGCAAGGTTAGTAAATTAATCGATTGGCTCGCAGGTCAATTTAAGGGAAACTGGTGGGCCAGAGAAATCGGGTCATAATCATTTGGTGTTAAATCAACTATTACTCAAAATCATGAACTCATCCTTATTCATCTCAAAAAATCTTGTAATTCTGGCTTTAGGTATTGGCCTCTCTTCCAGTGGTTTTGCCCAAAATAAGCCGGCAATGGTTGACCCCAATAAGGCGCCTATCGCGGCCGCTGGGATTGATGAGGTTTTTCAATTAGTCGATGCAGTAGTTACTAAGGTCGATAGCAAGACGCGCACCGTAACCCTAAAAGACAAAGACGGCACAGTCACTAATTTTGTTGCGGGGCCTGAGATCAAGAACTTCCCTCAAATTAAGGTGGGCGATCGTCTTACCGTCACGCATGAGTTGGCAGTTGTGATTGAATTGGCTAAGGTCAACAACCAAGGCATTCGCAGCGAAGTACAAACCACCAGCCAAACCTCTGCTCCGCTAGGGAGTAAGCCTGCCTCAGTTATTTCTAACACCACCACGATTGTTGCCACCGTCATTGGTATTGATCGCCAGAAGATGACGATTTCGGTCAAGGGTCCCAAAGGTAAGCCCGATACCTACCGCATCAAGAACGCAGCCTTACTGAAGGATATAGCGATCAATGATGAGGTCAAGATTGTTTTATACGATGCAATGGCTGCATCCTTTACCGCTCCAACATCAGCTGCGACCCAGAAAAAATAAGAACGTCTAATTAAACTAAAGTATTCATCAAGGAGCAATCATGGCAGAACGGCTTGGTGCGCATTCATTAGTGGATGCCTTTAAAGCACAGGGTGTGAATTCAATTTTTACCCTTTCTGGTAATCACATCATGCCAATTTTTGATGCGGTGATTGATCACCCGATTAAATTAATTCATACCCGCCATGAAGCAGCTACCGTTCATATGGCCGATGCCTATGCCCGCCTGAGCGGCAAAGTCGGTATTGCAATGGTCACGGGTGGGCCGGGTCATGCCAATGCCGTGTCTGCCTTATACACAGCAGCGATGGCCGAAGCTCCTGTAGTGCTCTTGTCTGGTCATGCTCCACTCAACCAATTGGGCAAAGGCGCCTTCCAAGAAATGTCCCAAGCCGATATCGCGGCGCCCTTATGCAAAGCATCATGGACCTGTGCAGGCCCACAATATTTAGCAGCAGATTTTGCGTTAGCCTGCGCGATTGCCCAATCGGGTCGGCCAGGCCCTGTTCATCTGAGTCTCCCATCCGATGCGCTTGAGAATCCCTTAACCGCTGCATCTGTAACACCGAGTCCCGGCGCACCCAAGCTTGAATCAAA
>JBDLUB010000231.1:0-2602 GCA_039805525.1 Pseudomonadota bacterium
CACAAACTCAAACCAAACAGGAGCGAGAATATCCATAAGCTGACATAGCCCAAGCGATTCGCTTTAAAGCGCAGCCATTTACTCACGATCCACCCCCAGAGCCAAATTGGATGCGGGGATCTACCAGCACATAGCAAAGATCGGAAATTAATTTGGTCACAAGGCCTATTAAGGTAAACAAATAAAGCGTGCCAAACACTACGGGATAGTCTCTGCGCATCACTGCTTCATAAGAAAGTAAACCTAGGCCATCTAGAGAGAACAGAGTTTCAATTAAGAGTGAGCCAGCAAAGAAGGCGCCAATAAATGCCGCAGGAAATCCAGTGATCAGCGGAATTAAGGCATTCCGAAAGACATGCTTCCACAGCACCTTGTTCTCACTCACCCCTTTTGCTCGGGCAGTTAAGACATACTGCTTACGAATCTCTTCTAGAAACGAATTTTTGGTCAGCATCGTAATCACCGCAAAGCTACCCAGCACGGATGCGGTGATGGGTAAAACCAAATGCCACAGATAATCCAATACTTTGCCAATCAGACTGAGTTCACTCCAGTTATCGGAGGTCAAACCGCGCAGAGGAAAGATTTGCAGAAAACTTCCTCCGCCAAAGAGCACTAAAAGCAATACCCCTAGGACAAATCCCGGGATCGCATAGCCCACCAAAATCATCGTGCTGGTGAGGCGATCAAAGCGGGTGCCATCGCGGACTGCTTTAGCAATCCCCAAGGGGATCGATACTAAATAACTGATAAAGAAAGTCCAAAGGCCAATGCTGATCGAGACAGGTAGCTTTGAGACCACCAAATCCCAAACGCTTTTGTGTTGGTAATAGCTTTGTCCCAAATCAAATTGCGCAAAGCGTTTGAGCATCATGAAGTAGCGCTCAAGCGGTGGTTGATCAAACCCGTATAAAGCTTTGACTTGCTCAAGGCGCTCCGCATCTACCCCTTGGCGCCCGCGATACGTCACTCCACCTCCCGAAGACTCGCCACCGACGGCTGCATCGCCCTTACCCTTGAGTTCCAGCATCAGCTGCTCGACAGGCCCGCCGGGAACAAATTGCACCACTGCGAAGGTCAGAGTTAGAACCCCAAGTAAGGTGGGGATCATGAGCAAGATCCGCTTGATGATGTAGATCAGAATTTCGGAGTTCATTTACGTGCCTCCTGTAACCACCAGGTTGACAAAATCCATGATTCGGCGGAGTAATACAAGGGCGGATTCGGGTAGCCCATTTCTTTGCGATACGCAATTCGATGGGTTGGGCTATACCAATGCGGCACCACATAGTAGCTATTCCACAGTACGCGATCGAGTGAACGCGTTGCGGCTTGCAATTGCTCCCTAGTTTCAGCTCGCACAATCGCATCAATCAGCGCATCCACGACCGGTGATTGCACGCCGATGACATTATCAGAACCTTTCTCTTTGGCCGCCGCACTTCCATAGCGATCGTAGAGCTCGTTCCCTGGACTTTGAGTGTCAGGAAAGCGAATCGTGGTCATATCAAAATCATAGTCATCCATGCGTTTTTGATGAAGCGCAAAGTCGCTAGTACGAATATCTACTTTGATCCCCAACTTCTCGAGATTACGCACATAGGCAGTCAGAATCCGCAAAAAGAATGGGCCATCTTCGACGATTTCAAATCGGAATACCTCCCCTTTTGCATTACGGAGCGCACCATCGCGATAGGTCCACCCGGCTTCTGCCAATAACTCTTTGGCCTTGCGAAGATTGCTGCGCAAACTGCTTGGCGGTGCAGTGCTGGGTGCTGACGGCATTGCTCCAAACACCGCCTCGGGTACAAATTGAGGGTACTTCGCCTGTAAGGGCTTGAGGAGTTTGAGTTCAGCGGCAGTGGGCACCGTCTCACCCTCATAGTTAGCACTCAAATCACTGTTCTGAAAGTAACTTTCAATTCGACTGTATTGATCGTAGAAGAGTTGGCGATTGAGCCATTCAAAATCCAATGCGTATCCTAGGGCTTTACGAACTCGCACATCCTGAAAAATAGGACGACGCAAGTTCATCGCAAAACCCTGCATTCCAGCACCGTTGTGATTTGGAAACGCTTTTTTAATCAGGGTGCCATTATTAAATTTAGGGCCCACATAACTCTTCGCCCAATTTTTAGCGCGGTACTCCACGAGCGCATCAAACTCGCCCGCCTTAAATGCCTCTAAGCGCACCGCATCATCGCTATACAGTTTGTAAACAATCCGATCAAAGTTAAAAAATCCGACCCGAACGTTCACTTTATTACCCCAGTAGTTGGGGTTGCGCTTGTAGATCATTGATTTACCTGCGCGATAGGACTCAATCACATATGGACCGCTACCAATTGGGTGCTCAAAGGTAATCTTGTCAAAGGGAGTGTGACTACCATCGGCTTTCTTGCCCCAGTGCTTGGAGAAAACGGGTATGCCGCTGACCATCAAAGGCAACTCGCTGTTGCGGGTCTTAAAGTCAAACCGAATCACACGCTCCGATACCACCACTGCCTGTTTCACATCGGCGTAAATGGTCCGGTACTGCGGATTGGCAAGTTTGCTCATGAGCGTATCAAAACTGTATTTGACATCGTCAGCCAAAATCGGG
>JBDLUB010000232.1:0-2571 GCA_039805525.1 Pseudomonadota bacterium
CCAGTAAATCATCCACCTGAGAGCTGGCGGGTAGAACCTCAATTTGAGGATCGACCAGACCTGTAGGACGCACGACTTGCTCAACGACTTGGCCCGTTTTTTGATTTTCATAATCGGCTGGGGTTGCTGAGACAAAAATTGCTTGACGCATCTTGGTCTCAAATTCTGGAAATTTCAGCGGTCGGTTATCCATCGCCGATGGTAAGCGAAAGCCATACTCCACCAAGGTGTGCTTGCGCGACCGATCACCGTTATACATCCCATTGAGCTGCCCAATCAAAACATGGCTCTCATCTAAGAACATGAGTGCATCATCAGGTAGATAATCAACCAAAGTCGGCGGTGCTTCGCCGGGTTTTGCGCCCGATAAATGACGTGAATAGTTTTCAATACCTTTACAAAAGCCGAGCTCCGACAACATCTCCAGGTCAAAACGGGTGCGCTGCTCTAAACGCTGCGCCTCAACTAACTTATTACCTTTAACAAACTCATCTAAACGCTCCCGCAACTCGGCTTTAATGGTTTCAATCGCCCTTAAAACCGTTTCTCTTGGGGTCACATAATGTGAACTGGGGTAGACCGTAAAACGAGGTAATTTCTGCTTAATCTTGCCGGTTAATGGGTCAAAGAAATGAAGTGATTCGACCTGGTCATCAAATAGCTCGACTCGGATAGCTAATTCATTATGCTCGGCTGGGAAAATATCGATCGTATCGCCGCGGACCCGAAAAATGCCTCGCTGAAAATCCATCTCATTACGCTCATACTGCATAGAAATCAATCGAGCCACGATGTCGCGTTGACTTAACTTATCACCGGGTCGTAAGGTCAAGACCATACTGTGGTAATCGCCTGGATTTCCAATGCCATAAATGGCCGATACGGTTGCCACGATCACCACATCTCGACGCTCTAATAAACTTTTCGTGGCGGATAAACGCATCTGCTCAATATGCTCATTAATTGATGAGTCTTTTTCGATGAACAGATCGCGCTGAGGTACGTAAGCTTCTGGTTGATAGTAGTCGTAATAACTTACAAAATATTCGACAGCATTTCTGGGGAAAAATTCACGAAACTCAGAATACAACTGTGCTGCGAGAGTTTTATTAGGCGCAAAGATAATGGCCGGCCGGCCCATTCTCGCAATGACATTGGCCATGGTAAATGTTTTGCCCGAACCGGTAACACCTAATAGAGTTTGAAACAACAATCCATCCTCGAGTCCTTCACACAACTGATCAATCGCAGCCGGTTGATCGCCGGCCGGAGGAAATGGTTGATAGAGTTGATATGGTGAATTTGGAAACGAAACAAACTTCGACTCATCCAATGTCACCGCCTGCTCAATCTTTAGAGCAACATCCTCTGCGTCTCCAGAAGGATCGGCAAAAATGACCGGGTCTAGATTCTTTTTTTTGCTGGTCGATTTTGGGGTGAGCTTTGGCATCTCGGCTATCATTTACGGCTAGGGATGAATCACCTAGCAATTTATAAATAATCTTCAATTTTGCCGTTTTTATTCCGTTTATACCAACCGCTTCTAAGAGCCTGATTTACAACAACTAATCGAAATTTCCATCATGAATCTGTTTTCTTCCGTCCAGCTTGCTCCCAAAGATCCAATTTTTGGCCTCACTGAGGCCTATAACGCCGACCAAAGGCCCGGCAAAGTTAATTTAGGGGTGGGGGTTTACTATACCGACGAAGGCAAAGTTCCACTCTTACGCGCTGTACTAGAGGCCGAAAAAGAAGTTGTTGCCAAAGAAGCGCCTCGTGCTTACATTCCGATCGAAGGACCCAATCCATACAACTCAGCTGTTCAGAACTTACTTTTTGGCAAAGACTCAGCATTAATTCAGGCTGGGCGAGTGGTCACTGCAGAGTGCCTTGGTGGCACTGGGGCCCTCCGAGTTGGTGGAGATTTTGTTAAACGCCTTGAGCCCACTGCAAAAGCAGCAATCAGTTCCCCAAGCTGGGAAAACCATCGCGGCATTTTTGAGGCTGCTGGATACGACGTTTTAGAGTACACCTACTTTGACCCAAAAACACGGGGCGTAGACTTTGATGGCATGGTGAAATCGCTGGAGTCTTTTCCCGCGAAAACCCTAGTGATCCTCCACGCCTGCTGCCACAACCCAACGGGAGCGGATCTCACTGAAGATCAATGGCAAACCATTATTTCGATTTGCCAACAAAAACAGTTGATTCCATTTCTTGATATTGCTTACCAAGGCTTTGCGGACGGCATCGAACAAGATGGTGCCGCCGTGCGGATGTTTGCTGATTCGGGAATGTCTTTCTTCGTATCGAGTTCTTTCTCCAAATCATTCTCTTTGTATGGTGAGCGTGTTGGTGCCTTGTCCATCGTGACGCAGAGTAAAGAAGAATCTGCTCGAGTTCTTTCACAGCTCAAACGCGTGATTCGAACCAATTACTCAAACCCACCAACGCATGGTGCAGCGATTGTGGCAACGGTTCTCAACTCACCAAAACTGCGTCAAATGTGGGAAGATGAATTAGCCCAGATGCGCGATCGAATTAAATCCATGCGGCATGGCCTAAAAGAGA
>JBDLUB010000233.1:0-2549 GCA_039805525.1 Pseudomonadota bacterium
GGCTTTTGATCCCGAGGGTCTGCTTGACGCATTATCCGACCTACGCTCCCATTTGGGTGGCGTTAATCGTGGCGGCATGCCTGAGGCAACCATTCTTTCCACCTGCAATCGTACAGAACTCTACTGCGCTGCTAATGATCCTGCCTCTGAGGGTGAGTTTCATGAGGCAACGTTTGATTGGTTAGCCAAAAGCCAAAATTTGGCACCCAGCGTTTTACAACCCCATATCTATACTCTGCCGCAATCCGATGCCGTGCGTCATGCGTTTCGGGTCGCCTGTGGTTTGGATTCGATGGTGATTGGTGAGACCCAAATCCTGGGTCAAATGAAAGATGCGGTTCGCACCGCTAATGAGGCTGGCGCCTTGGGAACCTATCTCAATCAACTCTTTCAGAAAACCTTCTCGGTTGCAAAAGAGGTGCGTGGCTCAACCGAGATTGGCGCACATTCTATTTCGATGGCTGCTGCATCGGTTCGCTTAGCCGAGCGCATCTTTGCATCGATTGGCGAACAGAAAATTCTGTTTATCGGCGCCGGTGAAATGATTACCTTATGCGCCACCCACTTCGTCGCTCGCAAACCGCGTGGTGCAGCGATTGCCAATCGTACCGTAGAGCGCGGTCAAGAACTGGCGGACTCAATCTCAGCCCAAAATATCGAAGCGGAGTCATTTCGTCTCAATGACCTTCCCTCACGTCTTCATGAGTTTGACATCATTGTCTCGTCTACTGCTAGCCCGCTCCCCATTATTGGCTTGGGGATGGTGGAAAGTGCCCTAAAGCTCAGACGTCGCAAGCCCATGGTGATGATTGATCTGGCAGTGCCACGTGACTTTGAACCCGAGATTGCTCGCTTAAACGATGTATATCTCTACACGGTGGATGACTTAGGCACCATGGCCCAAGCCGGCGCCAATTTACGTCAAGCCGCAGTGAGCCAAGCCGAGATCATTATTGAAGAGCGCGTGAGCAACTTCATGCACTGGTTACAAGGTCGCAATGCTGTACCGTTAATCCAGGATCTTCAGTTACAAGGTGATCGCTTGCGACAAATTGAGCTAGAGCGCGCTCTTAAACGCTTAGTTCGTGGCGAGGATCCACAAGAGGTTCTCAATGCGATGGCGCAGGGCCTCACCAACAAGTTCTTACATGGCTCCTTGCATGCTCTACAACACGCCAGCGGTTCGGAGCGCGATGCTTTGCTGAAATTACTACCCAAGTTATTTGCCACTCACTCCAGCGATAAAAATAATCCCTCCGATAGCCATTAGATGAAATCCAGCATGCGTGCCAAGCTAGAGCATCTGGATGCCCGTTTGGCTGAACTCAATACCATTTTGATGCAAGAAGACTCCACCAAGGACATGGATGTCTATCGCAAACTCACGCGTGAGCACGCCGATATATCAACAGTGGTGGAGCAATTTGGGCTTTACAAAAAAGCAGAGGCGGATGCAAAGGCTGCGAGCGAAATGCGCCTTGACCCTGAAATGAAGGACTTTGCCGACGAGGAAGAAAAAGATGCGCAAGCACGCATGGCCGATCTTGAGAAAAGCTTGCAAACCCTTTTGTTACCTAAAGACGAAGACGATGGGCGCAATATCTTTTTAGAGATCCGAGCGGGAACCGGTGGTGACGAGAGCGCCCTGTTTGCAGCCGATCTTTTGCGAATGTATACCCGCTATGCTGAGCGCCAGGGCTGGAAAACGGAGATTGTTAGTCAAGCCGAGTCTGATCTCGGGGGCTATAAAGAGGTGATCGTACGCTTAGCCGGCAATGACGTCTACGCCAAGATGAAGTTTGAGTCTGGTGGTCATCGAGTACAGCGTGTACCCCAAACCGAAACGCAGGGACGGATTCATACCTCGGCATGTACGGTTGCGGTGATGCCCGAAGTGGATGAGATTGAGAGCGTCAAAATTAATCCAGCCGAGATTCGGATTGATACCTTCCGAGCCTCGGGTGCCGGTGGACAACATATTAATAAAACGGACTCAGCGGTACGGATCACTCACCTTCCCACCGGGATTGTGGTGGAGTGCCAAGACGATCGCAGCCAGCATCGCAATAAAGATCAAGCCATGAAGGTCCTGGTCTCGCGCATCATGGATGCTCAACGGCATGCACAGCAGCAAGAGCAAGCCCAAACCCGTAAATCCTTGGTGGGTAGCGGCGATCGCAGTGACCGGATTCGTACCTACAACTTTCCCCAAGGCCGAATCACCGATCACCGTATCAACCTAACCCTCTACAAAATTGACGCCATGATGGATGGTGATATTGGCGATCTGTTGAACGCTCTAGCAGCAGAGCATCAAGCTGAACTGTTAGCTGCCATGGGTGATGCGTAATCCGCATCATGGCCAACACGATTGCCGCTCTCCTCGAGAGTACAACACTCAACAAAACCGATGCCAAGGCATTGTTGGGGCATTTACTGGATAAGCATCTGGGTTGGCCGCGCTCAGCGCTGATTTCAAAAGATCAAGAGCCCCTTCCCAATGAACTTCTCATCGCCTGGAAATCTCTAGAGGCCCAGCGCGCGTCTGG
>JBDLUB010000234.1:0-2528 GCA_039805525.1 Pseudomonadota bacterium
TAACCCTTAATTTGGAGTCATCATGAAAGTTGTTGCATTTGAACGAAGCGTACAGGGCACTGGTGCGAGCCGCCGCCTGCGCAATTCTGGGAAAACCCCTGGAATTATTTATGGCGGAAAGCAAGAATCTCCCTGCGCAATCGAGTTAGACCACAATGCTTTATTCCACGCTTTGCGGAAAGAAGCTTTCCATTCATCCATTTTGGATATCGAATTAAACGGTAAATCACAAAAAGCCTTATTGCGTGATTACCAGATGCATCCATTTAAACCATTGGTGTTGCACGTTGACTTCCAACGTGTATCCGCCAGTGAAAAAATTCATATGCGCGTTCCTCTGCACTTTAAGGGTGCTGAAGAATCAGAAGCAGTGAAGTTTGGTGGAGCGATTGTTAGTCACGTTGCCAATGAAATCGAAATCACTTGTTTGCCCGGTGACCTTCCTGAGTTCTTAGAGGTGGATCTGAGCAAAATTGTGGTGGGCCAATCGATTCATGCCAAAGACGTTGCACTACCCAAGGGCGTTAGCCTAGTTCTGCATGTCGAGCAAGAAAACCCTGTGATCGCAAACGCTCGCGTTCCAGCAGTTAAAGCAGAACCCGAACCAGGCGCTGAAGCTGCCCCAGCCACTGAGGCCGCTGCACCAGCTGCTGATAAAGAGGCGAAGAGCTAAAAATCGTTTTACTTTCATAAAAAACCCGCTTTATGCGGGTTTTTTATTGTCCAGTTGAAGTCGTTTATAGTTGGATCACTTAGCCTCAATCTACTAATAAAAATGATTCGTTTAATTGTTGGACTCGGAAATCCTGGATCAAAGCATGAGGCTGACCGTCATAACGCAGGGTTTTGGTTTGTTGATCGTCTGGCCGCTCAACATAAACAATTTCTTCAGCCTGAAAAACGATTTAATGGTCGAATCGCAAAAATCCAAATCAAAGGTCATGATATTTACTTGTTAGAACCTGATACCTATATGAATCTAAGCGGAGAAGCTGTTGGTCCCTTATGTCGCTTTCATAAGATCGGGGCAAGTGAGGTGTTGGTGGTTCATGACGAACTCGATCTCAAAGCCGGCACAGCTCGTCTAAAACAGGGCGGGGGTAATGGCGGCCACAATGGCTTAAAAGACATCCAACAGCATTTATCAAGTCCTCAATTTTGGCGGCTTCGTTTTGGGATTGGTCACCCACGCGACCTGCCTGGCAATTTAGCAAAAATGGATGTTGCCGACTATGTACTAAAAAAACCGAGCTCGGAAGAGCAAGAGAAATTAGATATGGCTATCACAAAAGCAATTGGCATTTTGCCCTTAGTTCTTGAAGGCAATACACAAGATGCCATGCAAATTCTGCACAGCCCAAATTAAATCATTTAACTGGCCTGCTTTAGAGCACTTAAGACTTTGTATTTTTCAAGTAACTGCTCTTGGGTTTCAGAATAATTTGGATTAAGCGGAATGCAATCGACTGGGCATACTTGACGGCATTGAGGGGCATCAAAATGCCCTACACACTCGGTGCATTTATTGGGATCGATCTCGTAGATCTCAATCCCCATAGAAATCGCATCGTTTGGGCATTCTGGTTCACAGACATCACAATTGATGCACTCGTCTGTAATCATTAATGCCATATTGATATCCCCAAAAGAATGATCAGAATAGCTTAAGTGGATTTAATTTGGGCGTTCTTCTTTTGTAACCATTTTTCCACTGAGGGAAAAACAAACTTGCTTACATCGCCACCCATGAGCGCAATCTCTCGGACAAAGGTACCAGAAATAAATTGATATTGATCCGATGGGGTCAAAAATAAAGTCTCCACATCTGGCAGTAAGTACCGATTCATACCGGCCATCTGAAACTCATACTCAAAATCTGAAACGGCACGCAAACCCCGCACAATCACCCGAGCAGAATGCTCTCGAGCAAAGTCTTTCAATAATCCAGAAAATCCTGCAATTTCAACATTCGGGTAATGACTCAATACCTCTTTAGCTATTTCAATTCGTTCGTCAAGTGTAAAAATAGGACGCTTATTTTTACTATCAGCTACACCGACAATCAGCTTACTGAAAATACTTGAGGCGCGCCGAACCAAATCTTCATGACCACGGGTAAATGGGTCAAAGGTTCCTGGATACACAGCAATGGTCATAAAGACCCCCTTATTTATATGGATAAACAGGAGTTTAGCTCGAACTGCGGCGAAACAATACGGCTTTTACTTGGGCTGTTTCCATCGATTTAACAAGAGCCCAATTGGGTAATAAGCTCTCCAATTCAGTCAGATCAAAGGGATTGGGACATTCAATATAAATTCCACCCCGCCCTTGATCGTCACATACTCGCCCAGCTTCTTGTACCGCACGAATGAGTAACTCGGGCTGACTAAATGGGGGATCCAGAAAAATCAACTGGGCCGACTGATCACTGGAGCCTTGCAAATATGCAATGCCATCTCCATGAAGTATTTTTACTTCCCCTTGAATTGGATAAGAATTCAGGAGTTGATACTGCGCCAAGAGCT
>JBDLUB010000235.1:0-2517 GCA_039805525.1 Pseudomonadota bacterium
TGATTTCGCAAAAACGAAAGCTGGACAGGCTTAATTCGTATCTAGGCTAAGCCGTGCCCGCATCAAATCAACCACGACGCGTGGTGGTCACTGGCTTAGGTCTGATCTCACCAGTTGGTAATTCAGTTGCAACCGCATGGGACAACCTAATTGCGGGTAAGACTGGTATTGCCACGGTCACTAAGTTTGACCACTCAGCCCTTAGTGTGCATTTTGCTGGTGAAGTTAAGGATTTCAATGTCGAGGAGTATATTTCTGCCAAAGAGGCTCGGCATATGGATACCTTTATTCATTATGGAATCGCAGCCGGCACTCAAGCCATTAAAGATAGTGGCCTAGAGGTAACTGATCAAAATTCTGAACGAATTGGTGTGTTGGTTGGGTCAGGAATTGGTGGTTTACCGATGATTGAGGATACCAATGCTGAGTTACTGTCTCGTGGTCCGCGCCGTATCTCACCATTTTTTGTGCCAGGCTCGATCATTAATATGATTTCTGGGCATTTGAGTATCCTCTTCAATCTGAAGGGTCCCAATGTTGCTGCCGTGACCGCATGCACGACTGGTTTGCATAGTATTGGTTTGGCTGCTCGCTTGATTCAGTATGGCGACGCAGATGTCATGATCGCCGGCGGTGCTGAGTCGACTATTTCTGCTCTGGGTATCGGTGGTTTTGCAGCTGCCAGGGCATTGTCAACCCGCAATGACGACCCTGCAACTGCTTCGCGCCCCTGGGATAAAGATCGCGATGGATTTGTTTTGGGCGAGGGTGCTGGTGTAATGGTTCTCGAAGAGTACGAACATGCGAAAGCGCGTGGTGCCAAAATTTATGCGGAGTTATGTGGATTTGGAATGAGCGGTGATGCTTACCACATGACCGCTCCCAATATGGATGGGCCGCGTCGTTGCATGGTCAATGCAATGCGTGATGCGGGGATTACAGCAGATCAGATTCAGTATGTAAACGCACATGGCACATCAACACCTTTGGGTGATAAGAATGAGACAGACGCCATCAAGGCTGCTTTGGGCGATCATGCCAAAAAAGTGGTGGTGAACTCTACGAAATCGATGACGGGTCATTTATTGGGTGGCGCTGGGGGCCTTGAATCGGTCTTTACAGTTCTTGCATTGCACCATCAAAAATCGCCACCGACTATTAATATTTTTAATCAAGACCCCGAATGCGACCTTGATTACTGTGCCAATACCGCTAGGGATCTCAAAATTGATTACGCTGTTAAAAACAATTTTGGATTTGGGGGTACCAACGGCACCTTGATATTTGGGAAAAAGCCCTAATATTTAAAGTATTGCAACTAATGGGTTGAGCAAAGCTCAATTTCGTATGAAAAAAATTCTATTGGTCGTTTTCTCAGTATTTAGCTGGGGAATTCTGTCGTTTTCACCGACGGTTTCCTCTCAAACAAATACCCAGCCACCTCGGGTCGCAATCCCAGATTTTGTGGAATTGGTTGAAAAGGCTAGTCCTGCGGTCGTTAATATTCGCACCACTGAGAGGTTATCCAATCAACAGGCTCAAGGTTCTGTCCCAGGCATACCCGATGAGCAAGCGGAATTCTTTCGTCGCTTTTTTGGGGTACCGCTTCCAGGGGCGCCCAATACCCCACGCGGTCAGGGTAATCGACGTGGTCAACCAGAAGAAATTGAACGCGGTGTTGGTTCGGGATTCATTATTGATTCCAACGGAATTGTGATGACCAATGCGCACGTAGTTGAAGGCGCAACAACGATTTATGTCACCCTAACGGATAAGCGTGAGTTCAAGGCAAAACTACTTGGCGCAGATAAGCGTACCGATCTTGCGGTCCTAAAAATTGATGCTACTGGCTTACC
The DNA here is from genome assembly GCA_039805525.1 of Pseudomonadota bacterium. GTDB lineage: Bacteria > Pseudomonadota > Gammaproteobacteria > Burkholderiales > Burkholderiaceae > Polynucleobacter. Next base: position 1,857 of record JBDLUB010000235.1, read on the forward strand.
AAGGTTGCCTTTAGGCGACTCCTCTAAGGTGAAAGTGGGCGAGTGGGTTGTAGCGATTGGCTCCCCCTTTGGTTTGGAGAATACGGTAACTGCCGGAATTGTATCGGCCAAAAGCCGTGATACTGGGGACTACTTGCCATTCATTCAAACCGATGTCGCAGTCAATCCCGGCAACTCTGGTGGACCATTGCTCAATACTGCCGGCCAAGTGATTGGTATTAATTCTCAAATCTTTAGTCGCTCAGGTGGCTATATGGGAATTTCATTTGCAATTCCAATTGATGAGGCCATTCGGGTCGCGGATCAATTAAGAACCACCGGCCGTTTAGTGCGTGGACGAATCGGCGTGGCTGCGCGTGCTCGGTCTCCAGACCGGCATCGGCGACGTGATGGCCGGGAAGATCTACCTGATGATGCGGCAGTCGGGGAACAAGGCCTCGAACTCGCGACGCGAGAGGAGGCGGGTGTGGTGGAGGATGTCGTGCATGGTCTCGGATCGGGGGCCATGGATCCACGCGGCGGGTGAGAGGTACTTCCGGGCGAGGTAGCCGAGGCGTCCCGGGATCCAGTGCAGTCCAATGGCCAGCAGGTGGGGCTCGAAGGGGCATTCGAGCGCGGGGGTTTGGAGCCAGACCTTGCGGCCGACGCGCCGGACCTCGCG
>JBDLUB010000236.1:0-2643 GCA_039805525.1 Pseudomonadota bacterium
CCGCCAGTCACCTCAGCAGTCGCAGACATACCAGGCACTTTTTTCGACAGAACAGCTGCTAAGCCGCCACCCATGGGATAGTAAACACCGCCGGTACCGCCAGTCGCGACCGAAAGATTTTGTGCTTGAACGCTGCCCCAAAGCAGTGCAAAGCACAGTGGCAACAATTTAAGTAGTTTCATGTAGGTATCTCCTGTAATCATTATTGATCTTTACTACAAGCCGTAAGTCTATACCAATTTAATGGCCTTAAAGCCCTTCCATTTGGAAGTTAATTTTTTGCAGTTCGTGAACCAGTTTATTTTGCTGCTCCGCATCGAGGGAGGGCGACCGCTGCTTTCATACCGGGAATCATCGGGAACTGGGCAAAAATAGCTCGTACTGCCGATAAGGACTCTTGAAGAGCATCTGCCCCGGGCTCTTGCCAACGCGCTGCCAGCTGGGCAATTGCTTTTGGATTGACGTTCGCAGTGGCTGAGATGCAACCCACGCCCCCAGCTTTTAAGGTGCGCAGTAAAAATACCTCACTGCCTGCATATACTCGAAATCCCGAGCCAGCCAACGCTTTAATGACAGATTCGGTATACGGCCAATCCCCCGAACTATCTTTCATCCCAATGACGGTATTGGGATAGGTCTTCACTAACCGTTCTAACAGGGAAAGGTTCAGACCAATTTTGGTGACCGGGGGGATGTTATAGACATAGATTTTTAAGTTTGCATCGGCAACTTTTTCGATGACCTCAGCATAAAACGCAAATAGGCCATCATCGGCTATGTCTTTGTAATAAAAGGGCGGGAGCATCAATACTCCAGCGCAACCAGCATTCACAGCGGCACGTGTCATTGCTACTGCATCATCAACTGAGCATGCACCACTGCCTGGCATCACATTATTTGGGTTGAGTCCACCATCAATCAACTCCTCTAACACCGTGATCTTTTGGCGTGCCGACATGGAATTGGCTTCAGAGTTTGTTCCGAATACTGCTTGACCCACTCCATGACTTTGAAGCCATTGGCATTGCCGCAGGAGTTTTTTGGCATTCGGACTACCATCGGCATTAAATGGGGTTAGCACTGGGGATAAAACTGCAGAAAAACTCGAGGAATGAAGAGGCATCACAATCTCCAATTACATGGCAATAGGGGTTGGTAGAGGGCGCTGATTAAAAAAGGCAACGAGATTATCAATCGCTAGGTTCGTCATCGCTTGACGTGTCTCTTGGGTAGCGCTGCCAATATGCGGCGTGAGTAAAACATTGGGGAGCTCTAAAAATTGTGGATCAGGATTGGGTTCGTTTTCAAAAACATCCAGGGCGGCTCCAGCAATCTTCCTGCCATGAAGTGCAGCCAACAAATCGGACTCGTTGATGACAGTGCCGCGAGCGACATTAATTAAGTAAGACGAGGGGCCTAAAGCCTCTAAGATCTCACGATGAATCATGCGCTCGGTTTCCTTACCGCCGGGGCAGCACAGAATCAAGACATCACTCATTCTTGCTAGCTCAATTAATGAGGAAATGTATGGATAGGAGAGGTGCTTGTCATGTGGGCCATGGTAGGCAATCTTTACCTTAAAAGGTACAAGTCGCGCTGCGAGCTCTTGACCAATTCGTCCCATGCCCACGATACCGATTGTTTTGCCAGCCAAGGAAGTTGTAAACGGAAAGGCCCCTTTACTCCAATTTTTATGAAGTACAAATTCATGTGCCCTCGGAATTTGACGCAGTAGGGCAAACAACATGCCGATCGTGAGTTCGCATACTGCATCGTTGAGGACCCCTGGCGTGTTCGATGCCATGATTCCTTTTTGCCTTAAATAATCGAGCGGAAGATTGTCATATCCAACGCCACAGCAGGCAATCATTTTGACTTGGGGCAATTGATCTAAAAGAGTGGGTGTGATGGGATAGCTGGGCCTAGTCAAAATCGCCTGAACATCCTTTTTTGGAATGGGACCTTGGGGGTCGGGCATCATCACTGGCGTTAAGCGACACAAGACCTCATCTTGCATGATTTCAGGGAAAAATCCCACTTGTAATACGCTATTGACTGGAATCATGTCTCGATTCTATTTTTATTGGAATAATGTGACATTGTAAGTCGATATTTTTAACATTTTGGATACCAACCATTGAGCACCAATAACGACCCTAAAGCTGCATCACAAAGCACACCCCAAACTGGAATTCGCAAGGGCCTCACGCGCTACGGCGATACCGAATTTTCTCTATTCATGCGCAAAGCCTTTATCAAGGCGATGGGATTTAGTGATAGCGCTCTTGACCGGCCTATTATTGGAATCACGAACACGTATAGTGACTTCAACCCTTGCCATGGCAATGTGCCACAAATGATTGAGGCGATTAATGTTTTCGCACGTAACCTCAAAGATTTGTTACTGGCTGCACCAGCCGGCCCCAAGGTCACTATTGGTCTAGACCCTGGCATGAGGACGGGAGTAAAGGTTGCTGTAGTGGATGCAACTGGTAAGGTAGTTGATACCGATGTCATTTACCCCCATCAACCAAAGAACGATTGGGAGGGTTCACTGCATACGCTTGCAAAATTAGCCGAGAAACATCAGGCGACCTTAATCTCAATTGGCAACGGTACGGCCTCTCGTGAGACGGATAAGTT
>JBDLUB010000237.1:0-3845 GCA_039805525.1 Pseudomonadota bacterium
ATAAGCGCTGGGCATCGGTCGCATTGGCGCATAGCACTACAAATTGGCTGTAATTAGCGCGATAGGCGCTCGCCATTTGTGCAAGGAGCGCCGCATCGGCAGAGCCAACGATGGAATCGAAGGTAAAGCGCTGCCCCGCCCGTAGCACGGGAATGGGGGGTATGAGTAAAGCAGCAGGCCTTGGCGCTGCCGCTGGATTGACAGCATCCGACATCTAGAAGCATTATAGAATCAGGTATGTATCCCATTCTGAACCTGCCATGGCAACCATGACTAAACGTTGCCATGCCGTATTACCCTCCGCGGGCATGGGCGTACGCTTGGGTGGCGATCAGCCTAAGCAATTTCGGCATTTGGCTGGTAAGCCCATGTTGCTCTATGCCTTGGATGCCTTCTTTGCTTGTTCTGAAGTGCACTCCGTCTGGATCGGCATGAGCCCCGGCTCTAATTCCTTAATCCATGATCTCAAGTCGCGCTACCCACATCCAGTTAAACGCTTTGAATTCCTGGAAACAGGCGGCCCCACTCGTCAGCAAACGGTCTTAAATACGCTTGCGGCGATGCTTGATCTTGGAGTGGATCCCCTCGATTGGGTTTTGGTGCACGATGCAGCTCGCCCAGGAATCACCCCCGAATTAATTGCCAGGCTCATCACTTTAGTCAAAGCTCAGGAGCAAACTGAGAGCCATCATCAGGCATTGCAATCTGGCGGTCTCCTAGCGATGCCGGTAGCCGATACGATGAAAGAGACCACGCATGATGCGATGCGTGCCAAAACCACGATTGATCGTTCGCATCTGTGGCAAGCGCAAACCCCGCAGATGTTTCCTCTCAAGGTGCTCCATGATGCATTAGGTCAAGCGATTGAAGCCGGCGCCAATATTACCGATGAAGCGAGCGCGATTGAACGCTTAGGTGGGCAGCCACTCTTGGTCGAGGGCGCCACCCGGAACTTTAAGGTGACCCATCCTGCGGATTGGGAGTTGATGGAGCTAGTATTAGGTGAGCGTCGGTAGAATATTGTCATGACAGCCAGTATTCCATTTCGGATCGGACAGGGGTATGACATTCATGCTCTTGTACCCGATCGCAAATTGATTCTTGGGGGGGTAACCATTCCCTATGAAAAGGGTCTACTTGGCCACTCGGATGCTGACGCACTCCTGCACGCCATTACCGATGCGCTCTTAGGCGCCGCTGGTCTGCATGACATTGGGCAAATGTTCCCCGATGACGATGCGCGCTTCAAAGACATGGATAGCCGAGTGCTGCTGCGAGCAGCCTTACAAAAGGTCCAGGCTGTGGGGTATCAGGTTGGCAATGTGGATGCCACCGTAATCTGTCAAAAGCCAAAATTAGCTCCGTATATTCCAGAGATGGTGCGCCACATTGCGAGTGACCTGAAGGTAACCGACAGCCATATCAATTTGAAAGCTAAAACCAATGAATCCTTAGGCCATCTGGGTCGGGGTGAGGGAATTGCAGTCCACGCCGTGGCTCTCCTCTATAAGGCATTGTAGAATCTACCTTTTACGTGAATTCTGAGCCGGTTCGTGTCTGCATCGCTGAAATAGCGAGGATGGCGAAATTGGTAGACGCACCAGGTTTAGGTCCTGACGCCAGAAATGGTGTGGGGGTTCGAGTCCCCCTCCTCGCACCACACGGCTGCTTGGCTTAGTCTTCACATCTAACCTTCATGCTTAGACCGCAAAATTACCCTCCAATTTAATCGTGCTGATGTAAACCAAGCACGCGAAGCACGTTTAAACAAGATTGGTAAATCCATGAAGATGCCTGGCTTTCGTCCAGGTAAGGTGCCCAAGAAAATGGTGGAGCAGCAGTATGGCCTGCAAGTGGATTTTGAAGTTCAATATGACAAAGCCTCGCAACTCTTTTATGAGGTCAGCAAAAAAGAAGGAATCAAATTAGCTAGCCAGCCGCGCTTAGAACCTAAAAGTGAGATTGGCGCCGACGAAGTGGTCTTCGATGCCTTTTTTGAAGTCTTGCCTGAAGTGAAGATTGGTGACTTCAGTGGTTCAGAGCTAACCCGTTACACCACCGATGTGAACGATCCAGAAATCGATCGCGCATTGGATGTGTTGCGTAAGCAACGCGTGCATTACCACTCCCGTGGTGAGGCTGGCGAACATGGTGATGGTGGTTCGGACACGAGCGCTCAAAAAGACGATCAAGTGACCTTGGATTTTGTGGGCACGATTGATGGCGTGGAGTTTGCAGGCGGCAAAGCCGATGACTTTAAGTTCGTGATTGGCGCTGGTCAGATGTTGCCCGAGTTTGAGGCCGCTGCGCTTGGTCTTAAAAAGGGCGAGAGCAAAACCTTCCCCTTGAGCTTCCCGGCGGAATACCACGGTAAAGAAGTGGCAGGCAAAACGGCTCAGTTCACGATCACTATTAAGGATGTCGCCTGGCCTCATTTACCTCGTGTTGACGATGAGTTTGCCAAATCCCTTGGAATTACCGAAGGCGGTGTCGAGAAGATGCGCAGTGAGATTAAGGCCAATATGGAGCGCGAGGTGAAGCGTCGCACCGAGGCTCTCCTGAAAAACCAGGTCATGGAAGAGTTAATCAAGCAATGCCAGCTCGACGTTCCTAAATCATTAATTACCAGTGAGCAAGAACGCTTAGTTGAGGGTGCTCGTCAAGATCTGATGCAACGCGGCATCCCCAATGCAAAGGATGCACCGATTCCTGCCGAGATGTTTGCTGAGCAGGCTGACAAGCGCGTGCGTCTCGGATTGATTCTGTCAGATCTTGTCAAGCTTCATAACTTAACCGCGACCCCGGATCAAATTAAAGCCTCGATTGAAGAGACTGCTGCGACCTACGAGGACCCCAAAGAGGTGGTACGCTGGTATTACAGCGACCCAAGCCGTCTCAAAGAGGTCGAAGCCGTGGTTCTCGAGGAGAACGTGGTCAAGCACATATGTGGCCTCGCGAAGGTAACCGATAAATCGGTTAGTTTCGAAGAGCTCAGCAAAATGAGTTAATCTAATAGCCAATGATCATTGTAGAAAGTTAAATAGGATGAGCGCACTTGAGACCCAAGCCCTTGGTTTAGTCCCGATGGTAGTTGAGACCTCTGGACGGGGAGAGCGTGCCTATGACATCTACTCACGTCTATTGAAAGAGCGGGTGGTGTTTCTGGTGGGTGAGGTTAATGATCAAACTGCTAACTTGGTGATTGCGCAATTACTATTTCTGGAAAGTGAGAACCCCGATAAGGAGATCTCGCTCTACATTAATTCCCCAGGCGGATCGGTCTCTGCCGGTTTGGCAATCTACGACACCATGCAATTTATTAAGCCCCATGTAAGCACCTTGTGCATGGGAATGGCTGCCAGTATGGGTGCTTTCTTACTGGCTGCCGGTGAGAAAGGCAAGCGCTATGCTCTGCCCAATGCACGCGTCATGATTCATCAGCCCTTGGGTGGTGCACGCGGCCAGGCATCGGATATTGAAATCCAGGCCCGCGAGATTTTGTACTTACGTGAGCGCTTGAACACGATCTTGTCGCAACGTACCGGTCAAACCATTGAGACCATTGCCAAAGATACCGATCGTGATAACTTCATGTCGGCTGACGATGCGGTAAGCTACGGTCTCATCGATCGGGTATTAAGTAATCGAAGCGAAGGTGCACCGTCGGCATGAGTGAAAAAAAGGGTAGCAGCGAAAAGCTGCTGTACTGCTCGTTTTGCGGCAAAAGTCAAAACGAGGTTCGTAAACTTATCGCAGGCCCCTCGGTCTTCATTTGCGACGAGTGTATCGACCTTTGTAACGATATCATTCGTGATGAAGCGCAGGCCGAAGGTACTTCGGGCTCG
>JBDLUB010000238.1:0-2509 GCA_039805525.1 Pseudomonadota bacterium
TTTCCAATCATCCGCATCGGCCAAAGGCGCCTTGGATTTTGTAATACTGGGCCATTGCTTTGCAAGCTCAAGATTAATTGCAATAAAGTTTTGTTGATCACCTGGCACATCATCTTCTGCATAAATCGCATTGACAGGACACTCGGGTACGCATACCGCACAATCAATGCATTCATCCGGATCAATTGCTAAAAAGTTCGGACCCTCACGAAAACAATCAACAGGGCATACATCAACGCAATCGGTGTACTTGCAACGGATGCAGGATTCAGTGACAACGTAGGTCATAGCTCGCTCTAAGGAAGAAATGCCATCAAAAACACGAAATTAATCAATCATTGGATTTTATCCCAAATGGTGTAAAGTCTTGATTCCATCGATATCACACCCCTATACAGAGCCATGATAGCCAAACCAAAAATCCTAGTTGCCCGTGCCATTTTTCCGGATGATTTAGTAAAACTACAGGATCGTTATGAGGTGATATCCAATCAGGCTGATCAGGTGTTTACCACGGATCAATTGCGTAATCATCTGGCGAATGTGGATGGAGCGTTAGTCACCGGTAGCGAGAGAATCGATCAAAGTACTTTAGCTGATGCTAAGCACCTGAAAATCGTAGCGAATATTTCAGTTGGCTATAACAATTTTGATGTGCCAGCGATGACTGCAGCCAAGGTCATGGCAACGAACACTCCCGATGTATTGACCGATACAACCGCTGATTTTGGTTTTGCGCTATTGATGGCTACTGCCCGACGGATCACGGAATCCGAGCATTGGATTCGAAATGGTCAATGGGATAAATGGTCCATCGTGCATAACCCCTTGGGCATGGATTTGCACCACAGTACCTTGGGCATTATTGGTATGGGTCGAATTGGACAAGGCATTGCTAAGCGTGCCTTAGGTTTCGGGATGAAAGTGGTTTATCACAACCGTAAACGCTTAAGCGAGGCTGATGAAAAGGCATGTGGCGCTCGATATCTTGATAAAGAAACCTTACTCCGCGAAGCGGATCATGTCATCTTGGTGGTGCCATACTCTGCTGAGAGCCATCACCTAATCGGCGCCAAAGAAATTGCGCTGATGAAACCTACTGCTACCCTGGTCAATATTGCTCGTGGTGGTATTGTGGATGATGCAGCTTTGGCAGCTGCATTGAAAGCAAAAACAATCTTTGCCGCAGGTCTTGATGTATTTGAGGGCGAACCAAAGGTTCATCCAGAGTTGCTCAAGTTGAGTAATGTGGTACTGGCGCCCCATATTGCCAGTGCGACAGAAAAAACTCGCCGTGCCATGATTGCTCTAGCGTCTGAAAACCTTAGCGCAGCCCTCGCGGGAAAACGCCCGCCGAGTTTGATCAATACCGAATTGTGGCAAGCCTAATTCAGTTAGTCCTTATTGCTGAATATCGTCGGTCTCTTCGGTGAGTTCTTTGAGCGCAAGCTCAATGCCGCCAAATTTTTCTGCAACCCAGTTATAGACTTTGCAGGCGATCCATAGGAGACCAAAGCCCAAAATCGCATTCAGGACCAGGGCGGAAATTACGGTAAATCCAGGAATCGACCCATCTCGAATAAAGGCGACAAAGAGCGCCAATAAAACGATGGGAACCGAAAAGCATAAGTAAACCAAAACCAAGGTTTTGGCAGTATGCATGGGATCTAAAAATACAATCTCTTTTTTAGTAAATTTCATGATCCCGCCATCTTAAAGCAGTCCATCAAAAATCTCTACATCCACCCAATCGCCAGGCTCAATATTTCCTTGGTCATGATGAAGGATGATGAAGCAATTGGCCTCACTCATAGAGCGCAAAATCCCAGCGCCTTGGCTGCCCGTTGTTTTAACTGCCCATTGGCCCTGGATATCCTGAAACAGAATTCCCCGTTGAAACTCGGTACGACCGGATTTCTTTCGAATTCCTGCGGCAGATCGAACTGGAATCAGGGGAATCTCAACCCACTTGGCGCCATTTAGTTGCAATAGCGCATTGCGGACAAATTGATAGAAGGTCACCATCACGGCTACGGGGTTGCCGGGTAAGCCAAAAAATACGGTGGGGGTAGGCTTGCTCGAACTTGGCTTTAGGCTACCGAATGCCATGGGTCGACCAGGACGCATGGCAATTTTCCAAAATCCAACCTCACCCAGTTCCTCCATCATTTGCTTAGTGAAATCATCCGCCTCTCCAACCGAGACCCCACCAGAGGAGATGATGACATCAGCCATTTGGGCTGCCGCCATGAAAGCCTTACGAAGATCATCGGGGTTATCTCGCACGATGCCACAATCAATTACCTCCATTCCTAGTCGCTCAATGCAGGCGCGTAGACTGTAGCGATTGCTGTCAAAAATCTTGCCCGGCGCCAAGGATTCGTGGATATCGCAAAGCTCATTGCCGGAAGAGAGGATTGCCACCTTGGTCCGTTGATAGACTTCAAGCTGATGAATGCCCAAGGATGCCGCAAGACCCAGGTCAGCAGGGCGCAAAATTCGCCCCTGC
>JBDLUB010000239.1:0-2919 GCA_039805525.1 Pseudomonadota bacterium
ACTTGCGATGACCCTTGAGAAGATTGCGCTTGAGGATGATTACTTTGTGGGTCGTAAGCTCTATCCGAATGTGGATTTCTACTCCGGTATTGTTCAGCGGGCGCTCGGCATCCCAACCGAGATGTTTACCTGTATCTTTGCGCTCGCTCGAACCGTGGGTTGGATCGCCCAGTGGGAAGAAATGATTACCGATCCGGAATACAAGATTGGTCGCCCACGTCAGTTATTCATCGGCGCAACCCCTCGAGCCGTTCCTCCTATTTCTGAGCGAAAATAAGCGTTATATTGCTTCTTTTGCTTTAAAGGGAATTATGCGTACGCTTTATGACAAGTTGTGGGATGAGCACGTCGTTCATTCGGAAGAAGACGGCACGGCAACCATCTACATTGATCGACAGTTGCTTCATGAGGTGACGAGCCCGCAAGCTTTTGAGGGCTTAAGTCTCGCCGCGCGCCCAGTCTGGCGTGTTTCAGCTAACCTTGCAGTTTCCGATCACAATGTCCCAACTACGGATCGTTCCGAAGGGATTGCCGATCCGGTATCGAAGTTGCAAGTGGATACCTTGGATCAAAATTGCGATCGCTTTGGTATTACTCAATACAAAATGAATGACCAACGGCAAGGCATCGTACATGTGATTGGCCCTGAGCAGGGCGCTACCTTGCCTGGGATGACCGTAGTGTGCGGGGATTCGCATACGAGCACGCATGGTGCGTTTGGAGCATTGGCCTTTGGGATTGGTACATCCGAGGTTGAGCATGTGCTCGCAACCCAAACCTTGCTCATGAAAAAGAGTAAGAATATGTTGGTACGGGTTGATGGTCGCCTACAACCTGGTAGTACTGCTAAAGACATCATCTTGGCTGTGATTGGCAAGATTGGCACCGCTGGTGGTACCGGTTACACCATTGAGTTTGCGGGTGAAGCCATTCGTCAGCTATCGATGGAAGGTCGCATGACCATTTGCAATATGGCCATTGAAGCCGGTGCGCGTGCTGGCCTCGTGGCGGTTGATGAGACCACTATTGAATACATCCAAGGTCGACCCTACGCCCCCAAAGGTGAGGCTTTGCGCCAAGCGTTGCAATATTGGCGTACCTTGCATTCAGATCCCGGCGCTCATTTTGATCGCGTGGTTGAGTTGCGGGCTGAAGAGATCGCCCCCCAAGTCAGTTGGGGCACCTCCCCAGAAATGGTTCTGCCGATTGGCAGTCGTGTGCCTGATCCAGAGCGCGAGCGTGACCCCATCAAGCGTCAAGCGATGGAACGCGCCTTGCAATACATGGGGCTTGAACCCAATTTGCCACTTGATACGATCTATGTAGACAAAGTCTTCATTGGCTCGTGCACTAATAGCCGTATTGAGGACTTACGGGCTGCAGCTAAAGTGGTTGAACGTTTAGGCAAAAAGGTCGCAGTTAACGTGAAGCAAGCCTTAGTCGTTCCCGGCTCTGGGTTGGTAAAAGCACAAGCAGAGCGCGAAGGTCTTGATCGCGTCTTTAAGGCCGCTGGCTTTGAGTGGCGTGAGCCTGGTTGCTCGATGTGTCTCGCGATGAATGCCGATCGTCTTGAGCCCGAAGAGCGCTGCGCCTCAACCTCCAACCGTAATTTTGAGGGGCGTCAGGGTGCGGGTGGTCGAACCCATTTAGTGAGTCCTGCAATGGCTGCAGCCGCGGCGATTGAAGGGCATTTTGTGGATGTGCGCAAGATTGCCTGATCTTTCCTAGAATATGAATATGAACTCACTGATGCGCTCTGGATTAATACTTCTATCAGCGATCACGCTAGCAGCGTGCTCCAATACTTGGACAGGCGTTGGTAAAGATTTGCAGGAGATGGGTAAGAAAATGGATCCTCAGGCAAAGCCTGTGGAGACCGCACCCAATCCATCGAGTGCTCCAAGCACAAATTCCAATAACAAAGATGTTACAGTCACACCGGTCAAATAATCATGGATGCATTTACGGTTTACCAGGGGTTAGTTGCCCCATTGGATCGCGAGAACGTCGATACCGACGCGATTATTCCTAAGCAGTTTCTGAAGTCAATTAAGAAGACCGGTTTTGGTCAGAACCTCTTTGATGAGTGGCGCTATACAAAGGGGCCGGTATTTTGCTGGCTCGTAAGAACTTTGGTTGCGGAAGCTCCCGTGAGCATGCACCATGGGCGTTGGCGCAATACGGATTTAGGGCCATTATTGCCCCAAGTTTTGCCGATATCTTCTTCAATAACTGCTTTAAGAATGGCCTCTTACCCGTGGTTTTGTCGGAGCAAGAGGTCGATCATCTATTCAATGAGACTAAGGCATTCTCAGGTTATCAGCTCACTATTGACCTTGAGAGCCAAGAAGTGATTGCCCCAGATGGGCGTCGCTACCGCTTTGAGGTCACTCCATTTCGGAAGTATTGTTTGCTCAATGGTCTAGACGATATTGGCCTGACCTTACGGCATGCCGATAAAATAAAAGCTTTTGAGGCAGAACGCATATTGCGCATGCCATGGCTTGCGACCCAGCTCCCGTAGTCTGACGCATTCCTGGCGCTCAATGGGCTAGCGCCATTACTTAAAGGTTCATCATGAAAATTGCTGTTCTCCCGGGCGATGGCATTGGTCCGGAAATTGTTGCGCAAGCAGTAAAGGTGCTACAAGCGCTCAAGTTACCCCTCGAGATGGAAACCGCTCCGGTTGGTGGGGCTGCCTACGACGTGGCAGGTCACCCGTTGCCCCCTGCCACTCTAAATTTAGCCAAAGCAGCCGATGCCATCTTATTTGGAGCGGTGGGTGACTGGAAATACGACACTCTAGCCCGCGAGTTAAGGCCCGAGCAAGCAATCTTGGGTTTACGTAAGCATTTAAGCCTCTTTGCAAACTTCCGCCCAGCGATTTGCTACCAGGAGTTAACTTCTGCCTCGAGCCTA
>JBDLUB010000240.1:0-2595 GCA_039805525.1 Pseudomonadota bacterium
AAGCGCGCTTAGATGCAACCGAAATGGTTCATGCTGCTAAGTTTAGTTTTAGCCCAGTCTATGGCAAAAAATATTATTTGTATCAGGACGAGAGCGTCGGCTCTTATCGTTTGGTACAAAACGCTCCAAGCGAGTGGAGTTGCGGTATTCCTGCAGGCTGGTCTTTTTGCCAGGTGGTTCGTAAGTTGGGTGACAGTACCTGGGAAGTGGTGGAAGACTAAATCAACGAGGTGAAGATATGAAAAAGTCGGATAGCCGTTGTTGTGGATCCGGTGTTTGCATTATTAATGATGCCGGAGAGTGTTGGTGTGGTCAAAAGTGGGATGGTGAAAAAATGGTGCATATGCCATTAAAACTTGATGAACCCCAAGACGAGGCCATGCAAATCAAGCTTGAAAGTAAAAACGATCAGGCTTAATTAGTTTCCTTGACGCTTTTTATGCAGGTAGGAGATAGTACGAAAGTGGCCATAAGCCATCACGATAGCTAAAACGGCAATGGAGTACTTAAGGGGAATCCGAAACAGCATCTCTAAGAGTAGAGCAAAGAAAAATGCCCATGCCATCATGCTCAGGTACGAGATGGCAATAAAAAAATCCCTTAACTTTGATTGATCTAAAAGTCGTGAATACACCATACCGATGGGTATTAACGCAATTAATAGATACAAAACCGACAGGGGCTAGAGTGCTTACCTGTTGATTTGTCTCTGATGACTTGGGTATCAACGGGCAGTTTTGATGAGAGTCACAGCCATGCTTCGCAGCGCAGACGGCGGCCGATTGCTTGGGGTCTATACGGGCACCGGTTTGTTCACAAAATAATATAAGTCGCATTTTTACCTCGAGTTGATCGCAGTCTAGCAAGAGGCGGGCGGGGCAGTTTGCGCTAGATCAAAAAGTCAGGTGGTTTTAGTAAAGTGAAGGTTTATAACGTTGAGATCTCGCTAATGCCAATACTAAGCTCCCTAACCGGCCCCTTTTCATTTATAGGGCTACTGCTTCTGTCGAACGTGTTTATGACCTTTGCGTGGTATGCCCACCTGAAGGACTTGAGTGCCAAACCCTGGTGGATCGCTGTCTTTGTGAGCTGGGGAATTGCATTTTTTGAATATGTTCTGCAAGTTCCTGCCAATCGAATCGGCTATGAGTATTTTTCTCTAGGTCAGTTAAAAATAGCCCAAGAAGTCATTACTCTTAGCGTATTCATACCATTTGCAGTCTTTTATATGGGCGAGCCATTCAAGACCGATTACCTTTGGGCGGGTCTCTGTTTGCTCGGTGCCGTGTATTTCATGTTCCGGACTTAACAGGCCATTAGGCACTATTCGAATTTCTAAATCACTCTTATACTTATTTATCAATTGTTGGAGGAGCCATGTTCTTAAAAACCATACTCAGTTGCCTTGCCGTCGGAATCACTATTATTGGATTATTAATGTTCTTTCATTCGCAAGATGCAACTGTATTTACCATCGGGATCATTAGTTACTTATTGATCGCCTTATCGTCGAGTATCAAATGCAAGTGCATGAATTCACTTCGTTCGTAATCAACCTTTTGGGAAAGAATATGAAGATTAAATTAGCCATTGGAGTAAGTGCAGTCGTTTTTGGTTTAACTGCCTGTGGTGGCGGTCCCAAAGTAATGACTGAGCGTATGCCCGAGTCTGGATTTTTGCCAAACTACAACGTGCTGCAGGTGGTTGGTAATACACCTAAAGATATTCGGGCATGGCGCTATATCAAGCCAGGTATTCAAGCTTCGAGTTATACCGCGGTCATGATTGATCCTGTTTACTTAAATCAGACCGAGTACACCAAAGAGATTACGCCTGAGGTGATTGCGCAAACCAAGAAAATTTTAGAAGAGGCGATGCGCCAAGCTGTTCAAAGACGATCCGATATTAAGTTAGTCGATAAGCCTGGTCCTGGCGTAGCTCGCGTAGCCGTTGGTATCACCGGTGCTGAGTTATCGGCCGATGGTCTTAAGCCCTGGAACTTTACCCCGATTGGGTTGGCTGCGAATGCGGCCGCATTTGCAACGGGGAACAATTCAAAAACACCTGCTTTGGTCGTTGAAAATCGCGTGACCGATAGCCAAACGAAAGAATTTATTGCGGGCGGCATGGTCGCCGTCCAGGGTGAGCCATTCCGTCTGGGTTCAAGCTCCGTTGGTGCTTTTCAAGATATGACGCGGCGTATCGTCGTGTTTGCAATGGAGTCGCCCTTAAAGCCCCTACCTGGCTCTGCGTTGAAATAATTGAGATACAGCTAGGAATCTTCATGCGTCATTTTGTGATTCAATGGCTGATGGTTTGTGCCGGGTTCCTATCCGGTGCAAGCCTTGCTCAATTACCACCCAGTAAGTCGCAAGGGGATACAACCTTCATCACTGGCGGCATTGGCAGTGACGAGTCTAGTGCCATGTTTGCCGCTGCTAAAAAGTGGTCACTACTGATTGAGATGTCAGAGATTGATGGAAGTGGGCGTGGCGTTTGGATTGCGGGTATTAATATCCGCGTACTTAACGCCAAACAACAATCCATCTTAGAGACTGTATGCGATGGACCCTTAATGCTGCTTAATGCCCCACC
>JBDLUB010000241.1:0-2549 GCA_039805525.1 Pseudomonadota bacterium
CGGACCCAGTCCAATCAATTGGACTTTTCTGATGAGTTGTTAAATACGCATTTGCCTTCGTAAAGTGCCCACAACTTTGCTGATCGCCTGGGTAAATAAATGGCTGTTCTGTTTTATAGACTCCAAGGCCTGAAGGGTGTGAGGATTTCAGGATGAGGTGTTGGTTGGGATTGTGAATATATTCCTCCATGGACTGCGCATGGCCACCCCAAAGCATCCAAACGAGATTGGTGCGTTGTGAGATTTTTTGAATGATCTCAATCACGAGGGATTTCCATCCCAATTGCGCATGCGAGTTTGCATCACCCAGTCGCACTGAGAGTGCAGTATTTAAGAGTAATACTCCTTGCTTTGCCCAGTGGGTTAAATCGCCATTACTAAGCGTTCCAAATCCTTCGAGCATTAATGCTTTATTGATATTACGCAGTGAGCTTGGAAATAGCTTTGATTGCAATGGAATATCTTTGGGGATTGAAAATGCTAAGCCTTGTGCGAGGCCTGGAGAGTGATAGGGGTCTTGACCTAAGACTATGACCTTTACCTGATTGGCCGGTGTGAGATGTAGAGCATTGAAGATATGCTCTCGATCGGGACGAATCGCATTGCCGTATTGCTGATACTCTTTAGCAAACTTTTCAGATAGGGATTGCCAATCGTTTGATTGCAGATAGTCATTTAATAGCAACCGCCAATCATCAGGGATGAATTGCTTGAGATCCATGCTGATGGAGCAATGCTATTTCTTAGGCTGCTTGAGCTCATATTGAGCTGGACAGTCGAGCTTTAAGGTGATGCTAGCTTGATGCTCTTGAGATTAATGCTACCAATTAGATCGTTTGGGGCCAGCCCTGCTTGTTGGGCAATACCACCATCAAGCACATGCGTTACCTTGATCCAGCCATTACTATCGGTATAGCGCATTCCTAGCGCTAGTTTGAGGGATTCAGTAAAGTTCGCTTGCTTTTGTGCCACTTCGATATTGGCAATCTGAGGTAACCAAATCTGCAAGGGTAGATCTTGTGTGCCATCAATGTAGTTGCGCTTAAAGCGTTGCCAAGTCTTGTTAAAGCCAATTCCAATGGTTGAGCTAATCGCAAGATCCAAGGCGTACTGATTGATCCCGACTCCAGTTTTGCCATGTTCTTTCCATAAAAAGCGCATGACATCATCCAGTGAGTGTTGATGGTTTGAGTGCTGCCGAATTAAAAGATCTAGACCCAGAGCAATCAGCGATCCCTTAGCGTAGTAACTCACTACTGCATTGGGAGTGTTCTCATCCATCTGGTAATACTTGGTCCAAGCATCAAAGGAGCTATCGGCTACGCTTTGTTTGGTTCTACCAGGATTGCGCAATACTCCATTCCAATTGTTGCCCACAAGCTCTAAATAGCGCTCCATGCTGATACACCCACTACGTACCAGTTGGAGATCGTCGTAGTAACTGGTAAATCCTTCAAAGAGCCATAACAGTCGGGTGTGGTTGCGTTCATTTAAGCGATAGGGCTGAAAAGCTTTTGCCTGAATTCGTTTGACGAGCCAGGCATGGAAATACTCATGACTACAGAGTCCTAAAAACTCTTCATAGGATTTTTTGGGTCTTTGAGATCTGTGATCGCCGTAGGGTAATTGATCGCGTCTACACAAGAGAGCAGTGCTGTCGCGATGCTCGAGCCCGCCATAGCCATCGAGAGCAGCATTAACAATAAATAGATATTGTTTAAATGGTGCCTTGGGCTTGCGGGGTTCAAATAAACGAATCGTGGCATCACAGATGCGTTGGAGATCATCCGCAAGTTGGTTTCGATCGAGTAATTGCGATTGCTCCCTCGTTAATCCTTGAATGACCATGCGGTGAGGGGTGCCAAAGGATTGCCACTCAATCGTCTCGAACTGTCCAAGCGCGACCGGATGATCAATCAAATCCGCATAATCTTTGGCCATATAAAAGCCAAAACCGTTCGTATCCGTTTTAACCTGGCGCAATGTGGTTTGAACTTGCCATTGGACATTGGTCTGGTCCTTTGGCGGAGCGATAGCCAGTGAGCAGGGTAAATGGGCCTGACCTTCGACAGCGAGACAAAGACTGGTGGGATTAAAAAATCCCCGCTCTTGATCGAGATAGGAGGTGCGTACCGATTGGTCAAAGGCATATACGGTAGTGACAATCTCGCAAGGCCCAGCTCCTTTGGGAATACGCCAGCGATCATTATCCAAACGCTCCAAAGCAATTTTTCTCTTTGCTTCAGTCTGGTTTCTGGGAAGAGTAAACGCAGAGATGGACTCAATATGCTTACTAAAGTCCCGAATTAAATAACTACCCGGAATCCATGCGGGCATATGTACAACTTGCCCTTGGGGATTTGGATGGTGAATAACCAGCGAAACGGTAAAGCGATGACCATGAAGATCATTAGGCCATACGGTGTACTGAATTGCAGGGATGGAATCCAAGGCCATATGATTTATTTCAGAGAAGTGAGCTTCTTCTCGATATCGGAGAGCTGTACGGCTCCTGGAAAGCGACTGCCATCGGTAAAGAAAATGGTGGG
>JBDLUB010000242.1:0-2576 GCA_039805525.1 Pseudomonadota bacterium
CAATTAGTTATGAATTTTAAAAACAAAGAGGCGACAAATCAAATCAACAAATCTGCCAACAATTGAGCTTAAAGAAAATAAGTTATTGGTGCCACGCTTTAAGAAACTGCTGATGGGGTCTCTGGCTTTTTCATATCAAACCTGAATAAGCGACATTCAAGCGGACCATTGAACAAAGGCGTGCGCTTAGACTCTTTCATGCGCACCTGCCCCGGTAAACCCATGTCAGCCGTCAATACATCAACCTGCCAACCCTGGAAGTTATCTTTGAGATGCTTACCAAATTGATTCAAGAACTCCATGAACTCTGGTGAGTTATTGTTCTTTGGCAAAGCATCACGTGCACCACGCCCTTTGACACGCTCACTACCATCGCGTCCACCTTTGATTTCTAATCGCTCACCATACGGTGGATTGAACAGCATCACGCCAGGCTCTGCAAACGGTGACTTGGCCACCAAAGCATCAATTTGTCTCACATTGGACAAAACACCTGATTGCGCAGGAAGTCCTGCACGCTTCCAGTTGTTTTTCACAATTGTGATCATGTTTTCATTGATGTCACATGCAGCCATCTTGAGCTTATTGGCATTCGCTAAACCAACTTCAATATTTTTCTTGGCCACTTCACACAAAGCATCCCACTGCTTTTGTAGATCAGGGGTATTGAATGGCTTTAGTCGCTGAAAACCAAAACCTTGATCAGCTCCGACCAAATCTACCCGAGTAGGGCGATAACGCGTGAACTTACTTTGAGCTTCTGCTTTATCTTGCAATTTCACTGACTGATTGTGAGCATGAGCCGCTTGCTCTTCAGCTTGCTTGGTATTCATCAAACCAGCTCGAATTGAACCAGACGGAATACCTAAACCGCGATAAGCAGCTTCAATGAGAAAAGTACCACTACCGCACATCGGATCAAACAAAGGTTGCTCAGGCTTCCACCCTGTCAAAGCCAAAATGCCAGCCGCTAAATTTTCTTTCAAAGGAGCTGCGCCTTTGTCATCACGCCAACCGCGCTTGAACAAAGATTGGCCACTGGTGTCCAAATAAACAATGGCATGTGTCGCTGTTAAATGCGCTTGTACGCGAACATCCGGTAATTCAGTATCAATATTGGGGCGTGCGCCTTTAACTTCACGCAAGCGATCACACACCGCATCTTTGATTCTGAGGGTGACAAAGTTTAAGCTGGTGAGTGGTGAACGGTGAGCCGTTAAATCAACCCGCATGGTTTGATCAGGCGTGATCCAATCTTCCCAAGACAAAGACCGCACCGCCTTATAAACATCATCCTCTTTGCGATACGCCACATGCGTCATCTGTAACAAACAACGGCTGGCAATCCGAGAATGTAAATTAATGGCTAAGGCCACGGACATCGGACCCGCAACACCCAAGCCACCGGTGTTATTGAGCGGCGGCGGATCAATCACCCATGCGCCCAAAGCTTTCACTTCCGTGCGCTCAGAGATTTCTTTTAACTCTTCTGCTAAGGGGATTTCTAAACCGCGTGGGCAAACTATAAAAAATTTCATTAGAAGAACTTCCTCGTAAAACCTTCGTTATTTAATAAATGAATTTTTTAATTCAGATGAATTAAAAAGGTTTTACGACCACCAGAATGCTCACGATCAAGAAAATCACCACTGGCACTTCATTGAACCAACGGTACCAAACGTGAGAACGTTTATTAATGCCCGCCTTGAACTTTTTATAGATAGAAATCCAACCAGAACCTGGACCCTTACCCACACCGTAATACAACCAAAGGATCAATCCCAGCGCCACTGCTGGAATCATCAAAATTGTCATGAAGCGATATAGGCGATAAGACATGGCTAATAGACGCTCTAAAACTTGAGGGTTGGTTTCTTGGGCCATGTTCACATAAATGCGTGGCAAGTAGAACAAGCCGGCAAACCAAGAAGCCACAAACAAAATGTGAAACGCTTTCACATACAAATAGGCACTGCCCATCACCACATTCACTGAATCACTCATCTCAACCATCCCTTTAGGTTTACATTTCTGATATTAATTTTTACTACCGTTACTTCACCTACTATCAAGTTCTAATTTCACCTTGACCAAACACTGCACCCAAGCCATACTCAAAACCATCTGCAAAGCGTGAGCTTGCATTGATCATCACACTCGCACTATCAACTTCTCTTAAGAAACGCATGCCAGCTGAATAGTCTTCCGTGATGATGCAATCGGTGTGATGACTGCCGTAATGATTGATGTGCTCCATCGCCTCATCCATATTGCCCACAATCTTGATGGACAAAATCGGTGCCAAATATTCAGTAGACCAATCTTCTTCTGTGGCATCAACCAAGTTCTTGATGCCAGCCGCTTCAAGAGCTTGTTTGGTTTTTTTACAAACGCGCAACTCCACACCTTTGTCTTGGTAGATCTTGCACAAAGGTAACAAAGAATCTTTGATTGCGGCCTCATGCACCAACAATGTTTCCATGGTGTTGCATGGTGCGTAACGCTGAGTCTTGGCGTTATCACACACTTTGATGGCTTTGGCAGAATCAGCCAAAACATCAATATAAGTGTGACAA